>JAQVJU010000002.1 GCA_028694995.1 Minisyncoccota bacterium | reverse complement strand
AAAGCTTAATGAAAGTTGAGCCTTCTGCAAGGACATCAGGACAGGTGCTGCATGGTTGAAAAGTCGACCCATTCTAAAGTAATTTAGAATGAAAAAACCAGCTCATAACGGTGAAACCCTAATTTTTAAAATTTAAAATGGGTAATACCGTGGGAAGTCATCATTGACCCCGTAGAGACTTAATCTTTAAAAAATATTAAAGATTTTATTATTTATTTTTAGTAAATAATAAGACGCTGGTCCCCTTTGAAATTTTAATTTCCAAGGGTGATGGTATAGTCCATACTATTAGTAATAATAGAAGCATATGGCCGTCAGCTCGTGACGCGAGTTGTGCCCTTCAGTGGGGAAACGAGCGCAACCCCTGTTTTGTGTTATATGTGTCACAAAAAACCGCCCTCCTCAAAGAGCATTTCATTTTTAAAATATTGAGAAGTGCTTTTTGAGGAGGGAGGAAGGAGGGGATGACGTCAAATCAGCATGGCCCTTTGATGCCCTGGGCGACACTCATGTTACAATGGGATTGACAATGCGTTGCCAAGCCGTAAGGCGGAGCTAATCGCATCAAACAATCTCCCAGTCCGGATTGAGGTCTGAAACTCGACCTCATGAAGTTGGAATCGCTAGTAATCGTGGGTCAGCCACACCACGGTGAATACGTTCTCGAACTCTGTACTCACCGCCTGTCAAGTCAAGGAAGCCGGGAATACCTAAAAATCCTGTTTACAGGAACTAGGGTAGGTTCGGTGACAGGGGCTAAGTCATAACAAGGCACTGCTAGCGGAAGCTGGTGGTGAAACTTTTCTTTTATAGAATTTGCTTTGGTTTTTAAAATCAAAGCTTTAAGTGTCGGTCTCTTTGTTTTAACAAAGAGAGATGTTAATCTTGTCATCTTTAAAAAGAGATTAATCATGCTTGGGATAACCAGAAAGGATTGAATAGATAAAACAACTTTGTTTATATTTGACAAAGTTGTTTTTATTTTCAAGAATTGCTATACTGTTTATTAGAATTAAAAAAAGAATATTAATCCATTTTTATTATGAATAACAAGTCAATGATTTTATTAATTGAAGATGATCCCTTTTTAAGCAGTGTTTTAAGATTAAAATTGGAAAAGGAATCTTTTAAGGTTATTCGGGCGGCAGATGGTGAAGAAGCTTTACATTTTTTAACTGAACAAGGGATTAAACCAGATTTGATTCTTTTGGATTTGATTTTACCTAAAAAAAATGGATTTGAAGTTTTAGAAACTATTCGCCAAGATCCTTTATTAGAAAAACTGCCTGTAATAATCATTTCTAATCTGGGTCAACCTTCTGATATTGAAAGAGGCAAGGCTTTAGGAATTATTGACTATTTTGTCAAAGCCAGGCTTTCAGTAGAAGAGTTGGTTAATAAAGTAAAACAAGAAATAAAAACCGAATAAAGTTTTAAAAATTGACAAATATTTTCTTAATAGTAAAATACATATTAAATACAAGGTCGATGAAATAACAAAAATGAAATTTCTTATACATTAGGTCGAAATTTCAAATACAATTAATTAAAATTAAAATGAATACAAAAAAAGGATTTACTTTATTAGAATTGCTTATCGTTATTGGTATCTTAGCAATTCTTTCAACAACCATTGTATTGGTTATTAACCCTGCTGAGTTATTAGCTAAAGCCCGTGATTCTCAAAGAATTTCTGACTTAAACACTCTTAAAACAGCCATTGCTTTTTATTTGACAGAGACAGCAGATCCAGAGATAACAGATGGCACCCATACCTCATATTGTTATGTAGCTGATGTTGTATGTGATACTGGCAGCTCCGTGAGTGAACAATCACAAAAAGTTAATGGGGATGGTTGGATACCTATTAACTTTAGCGCAATGCCTGGTGGCTCACCAATTAGTGTTTTGCCTATAGATCCAGTTAATGAAAAAGCAAGTCATCTTTATTATGTCTATTTTGCCAATCAAGCAAAATTGACTTTTAAATTAATGGCTAATATGGAAAGTAAGTATTATGGTACAGAAACACCTACTAGAGTAGTAGATAAGGATGGTGGGAAAATAGATACACTTTATGAAGTAGGTACAGATCTTAACCTTGGGCCTACCTCAACACTCTCAGGTTGTTTTAAAGATTAACCATAAGAAGATTGTATTTAAGGTGAAAATTAGCAAGGTCGAAATTTCAAATACAATTAATTAAAATTAAAATGAATACAAAAAAAGGATTTACTTTATTAGAATTGCTTATCGTTATTGGTATCTTAGCAATTCTTTCAACAACCATAGTGTTAGTTATTAACCCTGCTGAACTCTTAAAGAAAGCCCGTGATTCTCAAAGAATTTCTGACTTAAACACTCTTAAAACAGCTATTGCTTTTTATTTGAGTGAAGGAGAAGCACCTATTTTCATAGGAAACAGCACTACAACCTATTCCCATGTTTCTAATGTTGTTTGTGACAGTAGAGGAGCACATACAAATCACTCTCAAGCTATTACTGGTAGTGGATGGGTTCCTATTGACTTTACAAAATCAAGCGGTGGTTCACCAATTAGTGTTTTACCAGTTGATCCCAATGCTTCTAGTGAAACTGGTATTCAATACTATGTTTATACTGTGGACACAGATAAAACCTTCAAATTGACTGCAAATATGGAAAGTGACTATTATAAAAACGGAGGTTCAGGTGATGTAGAAAGCAAAGATGGTGGAATATTAGACAACCTTTATGAAATAGGTACTAATCTTAACCTTCCCCCCACTGCAACTGGAGTAGGCGAGAATTGTTTTAATGGTCAGGGGAACTAATAGTTTTGATATAATTTAGATATATAAATTAGCAATGAATTGGTTGAGTACATTTCTGTTTTCAATTATACGCCCCGCTTTGGGATTAATAATCTTAGCGGGGCTTTTGATGTATTGGTTTTTTAAAAAAAAGTTAGTTTCAGAAAGATATTTAAAGATTTTTTGTTTTGGTTTTTCAGGGATGTTGATTATTCGTTCTTTTGTATTAACTTGTTTAAATTATTGGGTTTGGTCTCAGGATTCTATTTCTTATAGATTATTACCACCTCATAATCCAATTTCTTATTTTTTAAAATATTCTTGGCAACATTATTGGTTTGAGCCTGTTGTTAGTATTTTGTTTGCTTTAATAGTCTTTTTAGGAATTTATTGGTTAAATAGGAGATTTGAAGAAAATCTTTTTTATAATGAAGAAAAGTATTTAGCTAGTTTAGGGGTTTTGATTATTGGTTGGCCTAATTGTTTGATTTATCTTTGTTTGGTTTTGTTATTAGGATTATTAATTCATTTCTTAATGATTGTTTTTAATTTATTTAAAGAGATAAAAGATTCTCGTTTTTCTTTTTTATATCTTTGGCTTCCTTGTGCCTTACTTGTTTTGTTTTTAAATGATATAATAAATACATATCTAGGGATAAATATATTTAATATTTAATTTTTATGCGCTTGCCTCTCCAAACTCTTAAAAAATTGATTTTAGAAACAGGATTAGTTTGTGAAAAGGATTTTGATAAATTAGTTTTAGAAGCTCAGAGAACAGAAAAAAATGTTATTGATTTGTTGATTTCTCGTAATTTTATCACCACTGATTTTTATGCAGATATTTTATCTAGGCATTTGAATATTCCTAGGATTAAACTAGTTGGTCAGCAAATTAATACAGAAATACTTAATATTTTGCCTGAAGAAATAGCCCAGACAAGAAATGTGGTTGTTTTTGGTAAAGAAGATAATTGTATCTTGGTGGCAATGTTAGATCCAGCTAATTTGGAAACATTGGATTTTTTGAATAAATACACAGGTTATTTTATTAAACCTCATTTATGTTTAGAGGAAGATTTGAAATTTGTTTTTGCTCAATATGGGAAAGAAGTCTCTAAGGATTTTCAGAAGATGATTCAGGAGAGTATTCGTTCTTCTTTAAGATTAAAAGAGGTTGAAGCGGAAAAAGCAGCTACTGAATTTCCAATTGTTTCTTTGACTGATAATATTATTTCTTATGCGGCTTCTTTAAACGCCACAGATATCCATATTGAATCCTTAGGTGATGAGATTTTGATTCGTTTCCGAGTTGATGGGGTTTTAAGAGAGATAATAAGATTGGCTAGAGAAATTCATTTGGCTATTGTGGCCAGGATTAAAATTTTATCAAACTTGCTTATTGATGAGCATAATAAACCTCAAGATGGAAGATTTAAGTATAAATACGCAGATACGATTTTTGATATTAGGGTGGCTATTATGCCTACACTTTATGGTGAAAAAGTGGAAATGCGTCTTTTAACAGGCTCTTCAAAACCAATGAGTTTTCAAGAATTAGGAATGATGGAAGAAACAGTGAAGATAGTTGAGAATAATATTACAAAAACCACTGGGATGATTTTGGTCACTGGGCCTACTGGTTCAGGTAAGACCACTACTTTGTATGCGATATTGAATAAACTTAACAAACCTGAAGTTAATATTGTAACCATTGAAGATCCGATAGAGTATGAATTAAAATATGTTAATCAAACTCAGATAAATCCCAGAGCAGGAATAGATTTTGCCAATGGTTTAAGAGCTTTTTTAAGACAAGACCCAGATGTGATTATGGTAGGGGAAATTAGAGATGAGGAAACAGCAGAAATTTCTGTTCACGCTTCTTTAACTGGTCATCTTTTACTCTCTACCTTGCATACTAATGATGCAGTGACCGCAGTGCCTCGATTGTTTGATTTAGGAGTGCCTCCTTTTTTAGTTTCAGCTACTGTTAATTTGATAATTGCTCAAAGATTAGTTAGGAGAGTTTGTCGTGGCTGTATTGAAAGTTATCAGGTGCCAGAAGATGTTATTGAGGTGGTGAATGAACAATTACAATTAATTAAAGGCAAGACAGCCTCTCCATATCATGCTAAGCAATTGTATCGGGGAAAAGGATGTCAGGTTTGCGGCAACACTGGTTATTCAGGTCGTTTGGCTATTTATGAGGTTTTAGATATTACAGAGCAAGTAAGAGCCTATATCCAAAAAAAAGATTTTTCACTTGATGGGTTAAAACAAATAGCTTTTGCTCAAGGAACTAAATCAATGTTTGAAGATGGATTGAAAAAAGCTGAATTAGGATTAACAACCATTGAGGAAGTTTTAAGAGTGATTAAAGAATAAAAACATATTTATGTTGTTTCATTTTCTGGCTCAGGATCAAAAAGGCCATATTAGAGAAGGAAATATCAATCAACCTAATATTGAGGCGGTTTTAGAATATTTGACTGCTCAGAGATTAAAGCCTCTTTCAGTCAAGCCCTTAATCTTAGAGCAAGATAAAAAAGAGATAGCGATTTTTAAGAAAACCCTTAGTCTGACAGATAAGGTTTTCTTAACCAAATACTTGGCTTTGATGTTAAAAGTGGGCACTGATTTGTTTAGTGCCATAGATATTTTAATTCAGGATTTTGAATCAGGATTGGCTAGAAAATTCTTATTAGAGATAAGAACTAATCTGGAAAAAGGTGAGCCTTTTTGGAAAGCATTTGCCCAGCATCCAGACTATTTCTCTTCAGTGGTGGCTAATTTAATTAAAGCTGGAGAATCTTCTGGTAATTTGGAAGCTACCTTAGAGCAGGTTTCTGTGAGTATGGAAAGGGATAGAAATTTACAAACCAAGGTAAAATCTTCTTTGGTTTATCCAATGGCTTTAATGATTGCTTCTTTTTTTATGATTCTCTTTTTGGTGACTTTTGCTGTGCCTAAATTAGGAGAAATGTTTTTAGGCACTGGGCAGACAATCCCCACATTTACAAAAGTGGTTTTATCTGTCGGTATGTTTTTAAACAGGAATATTTTCCTGGTTTTACCAATTATTATTGGTATTCCAGTCGGTTTGTTTTTCTATTTTAGGAAAACAACTAAAGGAAAGGAATTATTAGCGAATTTATTAGAGAAAATTCCTATTTCTCGTGATTTAATGGAAAAAATGGCTTTGGAAAGATTTGCCAGTGTTTTATCCAGTTTAATCAGGGCTGGAATGTCAATTATTCAGGCAATTGAAATTACTGCTGGAGCTGTTGGTCATCCTAAATATGAATCAGCTTTAAATAGAATTGCTAAAGAACATTTGGCTAGAGGATTAAGTATTGGCGATTCTTTTAAAAAAGAAGCAATTTTTCCAGCAGTGGTTTCTAATCTTTTAGCCATTGGTGAAAAAGCTGGACACACAGAAGAAATCTTAAGAACTCTTTCTGAATTTTATGAAACAGAAATTGAAGGTTCATTAAAAACCTTGGTTTCAATGCTAGAGCCTTTATTACTACTCTTTTTAGGCGTTGTGGTCGGTGGGATTGCTCTTTCATTAATCGTGCCAGTTTATCAACTGGTAGGACAATTTTAAAAAAATATTATGAAATTTAATTTATTTAAATCAACATTAAGCTTTAAGAAAAAAGCCCTTGGTTTCACTTTATTTGAGGTTCTTATAGTCATTGCTATTACTGCAATTATGGCTAGTGTTGGTATTTCTTCATATGTTGGGCAACAAAAAGCTAGGTTATTAGATAATACTGTTCAGGAAATAGTGGGTTTTCTTAGATATGCGCAACAAAAATCAATTGCTCAGGAGCAAGGTGGGCAATGGGGGGTTCGTTTTGAAAATTCATTAGAACAAGGGAATTTTTATGCTTTATATTTTGATCCCGATTCTGGGGCTTTCCAGGATAGTCACAATCATAGCCTAGTTAAGAAGATTAAGGATAAAATCTTATCAATTTTTCATCCTTTTTATGCTTTTGCTAAAGCTAATACAGAAACAGAAAGACACTATTTGCCTTCTGGCATAAAATATCAAATTCCAGAAGAAGGCACCCCAGAAGAAGGTAAGCATGTTTATATTTTATTTCAATCATTGACAGGGTTTTTATCTTTAGGGTATTCATACCCAGAACAACCTTATCAACAAATAATCTTAGAAGACTCTACTGGAAGAACAGCAAATATTATTGTATGCAAGCAAGGATTAATCACTTACAATGAAGATATAAAGATTTGTGGAGAGATAGATTTAACTCCTCCTGTAGTAGGGGAAGTTATGGTTTCTGATACGAATTTCGGCTCTTTTGTGAGTAGTCCTTTTAAGTTATCAGCTAGTGTTCATGAACCTGAAGGTGGACTTGTGTCCTGTGAATATACTATTAATGGTGGTATTGATTGGTATGAAGCCATAAAATCAGGTACAGGACCTTCATATACTTGCACTAAAACAGGAATTATTGCTGCCGATGGAGCTAGTTTAACCTTGAATATGCAAGCTAAGAGTGAGGGAGGTACTGGCACCGGGACACCAATCATAAAAACTATTGATTCGGTGGCCCCAACTTGCTCAGATGATTGGATAGATAATTGGACTATTAATTCTCCAGTAAATACTATCTTAAGTTGTAATGACGATGGTTCAGGCGTCACTTCTATAAAATATTGTGTGGACGTAGCTAACGCTTGTTCACCAGCAATAAATTATACCAATCCTGTTGCAATTTCTTGTGCTTCTGGAAGTACTTGTATTCAATATATTAGATATCAGAGTAAAGATAATGTTGGTAATGCTAGCCCTATATATTCTAAAAAAATAAGACAAGATAGGCAGGCGCCTACAGACGGAGCTTTATCTATAACTCCTGATGATAAAAAAATATCATTGTCTTGGGGTGTTGCTTTAGATGGTTCTGGTTCTGGGTTAGCTTCTTCTGATACTTATAAAGTAGTTTTTTCTACAGATGACTATCCATCAAATAATTGTGCTACTGGTACTCAAATTTATTTAGGCACAGAAAAATCATATACCCATACAGATTTAACAAACGGTATAAATCATTATTATCGTGTTTGTGCTTATGATGCATTGGGTAATATATCTATTGGTGGTACTATTTCAGCAATGCCAGAGCAAGCTAAATTAGGAAATGGAGAAATTTGTACTTCAGGGGATCGATGTTTATCTGGCTATTGTTATGTTGATAATGATGGAGATCGTTATGCTCCTGCCTCAGGGACTAAAAAATGTCAGCCTCTGTCGCAGCTTTCAGGAGTAGATTGTGATGATAACAATGCAAATATTTATCCAGGAAAAGTGGTGTCAGTAAAAAGTTGCTCTAGTTATAATTATTATTATTTAGCTGGAGATGGTTCTCCTGCTGGGACAGAGTATTGTATGTATCGTTGTTATTATAACCAAAATAGAGTTTGTTTAGCTGATGGGACTGTTTCAAATCCTTCTTGTAATGATAATGATTCTTGCACACAAACGAAAGCTATTTGTGGGCCTTGTACAGGTGTTTACACATGCGATAGCAGTAGTCAAAGTTGTACCGATTGGGTTAATGGTGTAAGCTGTGGATCATCTTGTGATGTGTGCTATAATGGTAAATGTTGTACTTTGAGCTGGAACTATCTTAGAACGGAAAGTTTAAGAATTAGTGATTGGGGGACGATGGGAACTTGCACATATAAAAATTGGGGTAAGGAAGCAATTTATTTCTCAGGATATTCAGGGAGTTGTACTAGATCTTTGGCCCTAGATGCTAAAATATTTATTCTCAGTCCCCTAAGGGAGTATGATATATACGGGTGTACTTTAACTTGTGTTTACCCAAGATAAGAGAAAACCATTTTAATAATAAAGCCATTTGGTAACATGAATAAAAAATCAATATTTTTACTTATCATTGCTTTTTTAGTTGTCTTAATTGTAGCTGAAGTTATCTTAATCATAGCTTCTTATAGATCTTCTTTAACTGTAGAAAATCAAAGACAGGGGCAAAATAATCTTATTAATTCTCAAGGTTTTTTTGACATTCTAGGGGAAACTGTATTACCAGAAAATATAGAAGAAATAGATGGAAATATAATTGAAATAGATGATGATTATCTAGAAATTGAAATGGTAAAACCAATAGAAATAGATGAAGAATTAGAAGAACTTAATCGTTTAGGAAAATTTCCTAGGGAATTAATAGAAAAGCAAATTTTAGCAGTAAAGGTTGTAGAAACAACAGAGATATTTATATTAAAAGAGACAGACAGAGATATATCTGAAACTTCTGATAAAGAGTTTATACGTTTTGAGGATTTAGCAGAAGGAGATCATGTATTTATTTTTGTAGAGAGTTATCTAGAAGATAAAAATGAATACATAGCTAATTACATTCAGCTTATTAGAAAAAGTTTGCCAATGGATTAAGAAGTTGCTGGGTTACATAAATTAAAATAATAGTTAAGAATAGAATTATTTTAATTCTTTTAAGGAAAATATAAAAGAATGGTTTACTATTATAAAGATTTAATTAAAATAATAAGGATAGGTTTCAAAATTAATTATTTTTATTAAATTGAGGTTTTGTAAAATGAAAAAAAGTATCATTAAGAATATTAATATATTACAAGGACAATCCTTAGTTGAGATTGTGATAGCTATGGCCATAGGAGTTATTTTAATAGGTAATTCTGTTATTCTAATAGGGGCATCATTACAAAGTTCTAGTTCTGTTAAACAATGTTTACAGGTTAATTTTTTGATAAGACAAGAGTCAGAGGCAATAGAATCTTTGGCACAGAATAATTGGCATTCTATTTATGCTTTAAGTAAAGAAACAGATTATCATATTAATTTATCAAGTAATATTTGGGAAATTGATTCTGAGCAAGAAGTGGGTGTTATCAATAATATACCCTATAAAAGATATTTTCAGGTTTATAATGTAGGAAGAGATTCAAATGGTGATATATCTGAATCAGGGATTGATGATCCTAATACTCAAAAGATTGTGATTTATTTAGATTATGGGAATAATTATTTGAATTCTTCATCTATAGGTTTTTACTTAATTCGTTCAGCTAATAATCAAGTTTTTCATCAAACTGATTGGTCAGGAGGAGAAGGGCAAATAGGTCCTATCCCTAATCCTGGTAATCGATTTGGTTCTGCTGTAAATATAAATTTTTCTACTGAAGGTCAAATTACAATGGCTACCACTACCCTTGATGCTGAATTAATTTCTTCTATTTTAGATACAGGAATAGAAGGAGGTGCTGGTTACAATTCTTTATTATGGCTTGGTTCTTTTAATGCCGGAGGCAATGTAAAATTTCAAATTGCTTTTTCAAATTCTCCTTCTGGTCCTTGGGTATATTATGGACCAAGTTCTTCAGAAGATTGGTATCAATTAAATCCAAATACTGGTTATACTTTTCCCATTAATGATTCAGCTAGTCCACAAAATAAACGTTACATTCGTTACAAAGTTCATCTTTCTACAACAGGAGTTTCTCCAAAAGTAGAAGAAGTAATAATAAATTGGTGTCCTTAATATGTTTATTAATTGCTATTAAAGTTTTAAAATTGTATAATTTTAATATGCTTATTTACAAAAAAAATAATTTTCATAGAAGCAAAGCTTTTACGCTTATGGAGCTTCTTATTTATTCTAGTATTTTAGTTATCAGCGCTGGTTTAATTTCTGGTATTGTTTATACAGTTAATCGTTCTAATCAGAAAATGCGGGCTGAAGAAGAGTTAAATAATCAGGTAATGGTTCTAGAAGAAGTCTTACGTCAAAAAATACAAGCAGCAAAAGGGATTAAATCAATTAATGGTTCTTTTCTACAATTAAAAATGGATGAAACAGGGAAAAACCTTACAGAATTTAGATTAGATGATGAAACAATGTTTTTAATGGAAGGGGAAGGAAGTCCGTTGGGGTTGAATAATAAAGCAAAAGTGAAGGTAACTTCCTTAATGTTTTCTCCCACAGGCCCAGAAACAACTAATATTTCAAATACCTATCACTATGCTTGGTCAGAAAATGTAGGTTGGATAGATTTTGCTTATCCTGGGGGCAATGTTCAAGTACCAACAAAAACAGGAGAGTTAAAAGGAGTTGTCTATATTTTATCTGATAAATCTTGGATTTCTTTGAATTGTTTAACCACTGATTCTTGCTCCACTGTAGATTATAAAGTTTCATTAGATGAAAATGGAAAATTAGGAAAATTAAAAGATTGGGCATGGTCTGAGAATTATGGTTGGATTTCTTTTTCTTGCGAAACTGGTGGTGAAAATCCAAAAAATATTTGTAGTACATCAAATTATGGAGTGACTGTAGATTCAGAAACAGGGGAATTTAACGGTTATGCTTGGTCTGAACATATAGGTTGGATTAGTTTTAATTGTAAAACAGGCGGTGATGATCAAAATGACATTTGCTCAGATTCTAATTACAAAGTTCAGGATCTCAGAATGTCAACCTCAGCCATTAAAGTAGAATTAGAGCTTGAATACAATTCTCCAAAACCAGAATTGAAGATTTCACGCTCTCATACCTTTATATTTCATTTAGGTTCGTCAGTTTTAAGTTTTACCTTACCTTCTCCTTCTACTACTTTACCTTCTTAGGCTTGTGGAGACAATATTATTTTTTCATACAGAGGATCTTTTGTGACCTATGGCACAGTATCTAGTAAGGGTAGGTAGGTGTTGGCTGGAAGAAACCTAGGAGCTTCTAGGGTTGTTCAATCTTCTACAGATTCTTCTGCCTATGGAGATTTATTCCAATGGGGAAGAGGAAATGGTGGGCATCAATTAAGAACTAGTGGGACAACTAAGACATTATCAAGCACAGACAATCCAGGACATGATGATTTTATTTATGGAATGAATAATTTTCCCTATGACTGGAGAGATCCCCAAAATGACAATCTTTGGTAAGGGGTTAATGGAATTAATAATCTTTGTCCTTCAGGATGGAGAATTCCAACTGTAAGTGAATGGGGAGATGAATTAGAAACTTGGTCTTCTGATGATGCTGAAGGTGCTTTTAGCAGTAATTTAAAATTACCAATGGGCGGCTATTGAGATATTGGCACTGGAGCGCAGCTTGCCATGGTTGGCGGTTTCGGTGTTTTCTGGGGTTTCTACGATTTATGATGATGGTAATAGTATTTATGTCTATGACTTGCGCTTCGACAGCAGTGATACCTATTTGGAAGGCAACATCCGCGCGTACGGCTTCTCAGTCCATTGTATCAAGGACTGACAAAAAAAGATTTGACTATTTTGACTATTCATTAAATCCTGATGACGATTTATTTACATTTTCTAGTACATAAAACAAGTTACGGTTTAGTTCTTGAAATATTTTAAATAGTAAAAAGATTTAATCAAATATTTGAACATATTTACTGTAAATTCAGCAGTTGTTTTGAATATTTTAAAATGATATAATAATTCAATATGAAATTTGAATTTTCTACAAAAAACTGGCATCAATTATTAGTTCCTGAGTTTACAATTAATGCTATTTGTATAGAAGATGAAATGGTGCGTGTTTTTTGTTTTGATAAGGCAATAGAGAAGATAATTAAATGGGGTAAATATGCTTTACCAAAAGGTATTATTGAAGAAGGGATATTAAAAAAACCAGAATATTTAAAATCTTTTTTTAATTCTTTAAATAAAAAACTTTGGCCAAAAGAAAAGAATGTTTGGGCTATTTTATCATTACCTTCAGCTAATTTTTTTATTAATATCCTGCATTTACCCGAACTAGATGAACAAAGATTTCAAGAAGCCATTGTTTTTAATTCTCAAATGATAGCGCCAATATCTTTAGAAGAATCTTATTTTGATTGGGAGGATTGGGGATTATACAATAAAACTGAAGAGAAAGAAGTCTTTATTGCTCTGGGTATTAAAAAACAAATAGATCCTTATCTGGAAATTTTAAAAGAAACAGGATTTAATATTGTGGCCGTAGAACCATTGGCAGTTTCTTTGGCAAGGTTTAATAATGAATTTATAGAAAAAGAAGAACCAGTTTTAATAATTGATTTAAGGCCTGAAGGTATTGAGTTTATTATTGTTGAAGGTCAAAAAACAATCTATTTTGATTTTGATTCTTGGGAAGAAATTTTTGGCAAAGAGATTCCAAAACAAATTACCTTTGACATATTAAAAAAACATATTTCTTGTGAAATACCTGTTTTATTGAATTTTTACTCTTTAAAAAGAAAAAAAATACTTCAAAAATTTGTATTTTTTAGTTGTTATCCTCAATTAGCTGATGCTTTACGAAAATGGGTATATGTTCAATATCAATTAATGCCTATGGAAATAAAATTACCTCCTGTTTTAAAAAATGTAAGTTGTGATTGGTTTGGAGTCATTGGAACAGCTTTAAGAGGAATTATTCCGCGAAGTCAAGACATAATTGTTAGTTTATCTCCTGTAGGGACTGAACAGAGTTATGAACAATATCATTTATTAAGAATGATTTCTTTATGGGGTAAGTCTATTATTGCAGTTTTGTTTATTTTTGTTTGTTCTATGGGGTTAATTAATATTTTTTTCTTTCAAAAAATAGAAAATCAATACTTGCAGGCAGTGGCTAAACCTTTAGACCAAAAAATAATAGAAAGAGAGGCTTCTTTAAAATCTGCAGCAGAAGAATTTAATAGTCTAGTGGCTCAAATTTCAGAAATACAAAAGTACGAAAAAAATTGGAAAGAAATATTAGAAATAATTTTTACTAAGGCGACCAATTCATCAGTACAGATAAAAAGAATTTTCATTAGCACAGAACCAGCTAATAATATTACTATTCAAGGTAATTCGTCAAAGAAAGAATCAATTGTGACTTTTAAAGATTCCTTAGGATTAACTGGTTTATTTGCTGATATTTCTTTGCCTCTTTCTGGTTTAGTGGAAACCACTGAAGGAGTTACTTTTAATTTGAGTCTTAAATTATGATATTGTATTAATTCATGAAATTGACATTTTATGGTGGTGTTAGGGAAATAGGCGGTAATAAAATTCTTTTAGAAGATAAAAATACCGCTGTTTTTTTAGATTTTGGCAAAAGTTATCATGAAGCTTCTAAATATTTTGAAGAATTTTTAAATCCCAGAGTGGTTCATGGATTAAAAGATTATCTGGCTTTAGGGTTATTACCTAAAAAACAAGGGATTTATCGTGAAGATTTAATTCATATCTTACAAAAACAAAGGGAAAAAGAGATAAAGTTTTTTAAAAAACCATCTATTGATGGTTCTCTTTTATCACATGGGCATTTAGATCATGCTGGGTATTTGTCTTTTCTAAATCCTCAAATTCCAGTTTATGCTTCTAAAGAAACAATGGCAGTTTTAAAAGCTTTTTCCATTTCTCGACCTAAGAATTTAGAAAATGAGATATTGGAAATATCTTTAAGAGATGTGGAAGACCCAAGAAAAAGAAAAAAAAGAAAAAGAAAGTTTAAGGTTGTTAATAATCTAGAATCTTTTTTTATTAAAAATTTAGAAATTATTCCTCTGGAGATAGACCATTCTTTGCCCGGATCTAATATGTTTTTAATTAAAACATCTATTGGCAATGTCTTATATTCTGGGGATTTTCGTTTATCTGAATTGACATTAAAAGAAAAAGAAAAGATTTATTCTTTTCTTAAAAAATCTAAAATTAAGATTTTTCTTTGTGAAGGCACCAGAGTAAAAGAACAATCAGTTTTAAATGAGCAGGCAGTGTATAAAAAAGCTTTACAAAATGTATCTAAAATCAAAGGATTGGTAGTGGCAGATTATTCTATTGGTGATGTTATTCGTTTTAAAACCTTATTAAAGATAGCTAAGAAAACTAATCGTTTAATTGCCTTACCTTATAACTATTTTAATTATCTTAATGTTTTAAATCAAGAGGGGGTATTGAAAAACAAGGGGATTGGGCAAAAAGATTTTCAGAATATTGTTCTTTATGCTAAAAAGAAAATCACTTTTAAAAAATGGGAAAAGGATTTATTAAAAAATTACAAGATTTGTACTGCTGAAGATATTAGAAAAAACAAAAATCATTTCATTTTGGTTTTAAATTTCTATCAGGTACAAGAATTAATAGATATTAAACCAGATAGAAATAGTTATTATCTAAGAGCAATTACAGAACCTCATAGTGAAGAAATGGAGATTTCAGAAGAAAGATTTATTAATTGGATTGAGCATTTTAAAATGCAAGGATTAAAAAAAGATGAAAAAAATCCTTTTAAAAAAGTTTTTGAAAGGGCTCATATTTCTGGTCATATTAGTGGTAAAGAATTATCAGAATTTATTAATGCTATAGAGCCAGAAATGGTTATCCCTATTCATACTGAATTTCCTGAAGAATTTAAGAAAATGCATAAAAGAGTCAGGATTGTGGAAAGGAATATTCCCATAGATTTTTAAGTCATTTTAGCGTATACTATCTTTAGATTTAATTTTTATTTAAATGGTGTTTGATATATTAATTAAAAATGGACAAGTGTTTGATGGAAGTGGTATTTCTGGCTTAAATATTGATATTGGTATTAATCAAGGCAAGATAGCCAAATTGGGAAATTTGAAAAATCATACAGGCAAAATAGAGATAAATGCTAAAAATAGATTTGTTTGTCCAGGGTTTATTGATATTAATAATAACGCAGATCATTATTTGGATGTTTTTTTTCAGCCTGGAGCAGAGAATATGATTCGTCAGGGAGTAACAACAATAGTTTGCGGAAACAGTGGTGCATCTTTGGCCCCATTAATTACTGGTTCTTTAGATTTTTTAAAAAGATGGGCTGATGCTAATCGTCTTAATATTAATTGGCACCAGATAAAAGACCTTTTAAGCTTTTTAGATATTAAGAAATTAGGAGTGAATTTTGCCACTTTAATAGGTTGGGGAAGTTTAAGAAATCAATTTACAAAAGGAGAATTTAGGAATTTAACTAAAGAAGAATTAGAAAAACTCAAATTATTAGTTAATCAGAGTTTAAATGAAGGTGCCTTAGGGGTTTCTTTTGGCTTAGGTTATGCCTCAGAAAGCATGGTTGGAATTAAGGAAATTCTAGAAATAGCCAAGAAGGTTAAGGAAAATAACAAATATTTATCTTTTCATTTACGTAATGAAGCTGATGGGTTTTTAGCTAGTGTGAGGGAAATAATAGAAATTGCAGAAAAATCTAAATTACCAATACAAATTTCACATTTTAAAGCTGAAGGTGAGCCTAATTTTTCAGATTTTGATCAGGCTTTAAAAATGATTAAAAAATTCAATGATTCTTTAAAAAAATCTTCTGATAATCAAGAAATGATTAATTTTGATGTTTTTCCTTATAGCATTAATGCCCAGTCTCTTTATTTGATTTTACCTGATTGGGCAGCGGTTGGAGGTCGGGAAGTGCTTTTGAAGAATATTCATGATGAAATTGTAAAAGCTAAATTAATTGAAGACATTAAAAGGAAAAAATACCTTTATAAAAAATTAAGAATAGCTGATTGCGGTCAATCTTGGTGGTTTGTTGGTAAAACCTTAGAAGAAATTGCTCAGAGTTTTAATTTAAGTCTGGAAGAATCTATTTTCAAGATTATAGAATTAAGTGAAGATAAAGTTATTGTTTTTACAGAAGATTTATCAGAAGATAATGTGATTAAGGCAATTAAAAGTCCTTATTCATTTATTGGCACTAATAGTGGGTTTAGTAATGATGAGGGTGGCAGAAAAGGTTCTTGGATTCATCCTAGAGCTTTTGGTAGTTTTCCTAAGTTTTTAGAAGATTATACAAAAGAACAAAAACTCATGTCTTGGGAGGAGGCAATACATAAAATTACAGGAAAAGTTGCTCAGAAAACAGGTTTAAAAACAAAAGGTTTGATAAAAAAAGATTATGATGCTGATATTGTTGTTTTTAATCCTGAGAAAATTAAAGATACATCCACTTCTAAAAATCCCTTTCAATATCCAGAAGGGATAGAAACAGTAATTGTTAATGGAGGCTTAGCTTATTACAAAGGGGTTTTATCAGAAGAAAAATACGGACAAACAATTAAGAATTAATTTATGGAATCTTTTATTGTTCAAGGAGGTAAACCTTTAAAAGGGGAAATAGAAGTCAGAGGGGCTAAAAATGCTGCGATGCCTATTTTAGCCGCTACGCTTTTAACAAAAGAGCCTTCAATTATTGATAATCTTCCTTTAATAGAGGATGTTCGTCGGTTTTTAGAAATTATTGAAAGTTTAGGTTGTAAAGTAGAATGGTTGGGAAAAAGAAAAGTGAAAATCACTCCTCAAAACTTGAATCTTAAAAACCTTAACCAATCTTTGGTTAAGAAATTAAGAGCCTCAGTTCTTCTCATTGCTCCTTTACTACATCGTTTTAAGAAATTCAAATTAGCTCAGCCAGGAGGTTGCTTGATTGGAGTTCGTTCAATTGACTCTCATTTAGATGCTATTCTTCAATTAGGAGTTAAGGTTAGAAAAACTCCAACCTATTTCTATTACAATGGAAGTAATATTTATTCAGATGAAATTATTTTAAATGAATTTAGCGTTACCGCTACTGAAAATATATTAATGTTAGCTTCCTTAATCCCTGGAAAAACAAGATTGAAAATAGGAGCCTTAGAGCCTCATGTTGAAGATTTAGTTGTTTTTTTAAAAAAAATGGGAGCAAAAATTAAAGTTATTTCTCCTCATATTTATGAAATTACTGGGAAAAAGAAACTTTCTGGCGCTTCACATAAAGTTATTCCTGATCCCATAGAGGCAGGGACTTTTATGATCTTGGCTGCTGTTTTAAGAGGTAGGATTTTAATTAAAAATATTAGGCTTGATCATTTAGATTTAGTAATCAAGAAATTAAAAGAAATAGGGGTGAGAATGAATATTCGTTCTCAATCTAATAAAACACAATTTAATGTTTTAATTTTGCCTTCATATAATCTCAAGGGTTTTAAAATTCAAACTCAACCTTATCCAGGCATTCCAACAGATCTTCAATCTCCTTTTGGGATATTAGCTACTCAAGCTAATGGGACTAGTATTATCTTTGACACAATGTTTGATGGTAGGTTAAAGTATATTGATGAGTTGATAAAGATGGGTGCAAATGCTATTATAGCAGACCCGCATCGGGCTTTAATAACCGGACCCACTCCTTTGTACGCGCAAAATGTAAATTCTTTGGATATTAGATCAGGAATCAGTTTATTAATTGCCGCATTATTAGCAAAAGGAAAAACTGTAATTAAAGAAGCCTATCAAATAGATAGAGGCTATGAGGCAATAGATGAAAGATTAATTAAATTAGGCGCAGATATTAAAAGAAAAGTTTAAATTTAAATTTATTGTATATGTTAGTTCGTAAAATAGGGATAGACTTAGGCACAGCCAATACATTAGTTTTTGTTCCTCATAAGGGGATTTTAATTAATGAGCCTTCAGTAGTTGCTGTAGCTATTAATGATAATAAAATATTAGCTATTGGCGCTGAAGCTAGAGAAATGTTAGGGCGGACACCTGATGTGATTAAAACCTATAAGCCTTTAAAAGATGGAGTGATTGCTGATTATCGGGTAACTGCAGCCATGTTAAAATATTTTATCAATAAGGTTATTGGTCCTTGGAAGTTATTCAAGCCAGAATTAATTATCTCTGTTCCTGTGGGCATTACTTCTACAGAAAGAAGAGCCGTAGTTGGTGCGGCTAGAGAAGCTGGGGCTAAAGAAGCCTATGTTGCTAGAGAGCCTATTTTAGCTGCTCTTGGCGCTGGCATCCCTATAAATTCAGCAGGAGGCAATATGTTAGTTAATATTGGTGGCGGCACAACAGAAGTGGCTGTTATTTCTTTAGGAGGGATAGTTTCCTGGGCTTCAGTTAGAGTGGCGGGTAATAAAATGGATGTGGCCATTGCTGATTACGTTAAGAGAAAATACAATCTAGCTATTGGTGAAAGAACTTCAGAAGAAGTTAAGATTAAAGTTGGTTCAGCCATGTCTAGTAAAAACAAGGCAGAGATGGAAATCAGGGGATTGGATTTAACAGAAGGATTACCTAAAAATATTGTCTTGAATTCAAATGAAATAGCTGAAGCTATTAATAGTCCTTTAAAAGATATTATTCAGGCCATTAAGACTGTCCTTTCAGAAACTCCTCCAGAATTAGCCGCTGATGTTATGGAAAGAGGAATGATTATCAGTGGTGGTGGAGCGCTTTTAAATAATATTAATGATTTGGTAACTAAGATGACAGGTGTGCCTAGCTATATTGCTGATGAACCTCTTTATTGTGTAGCCAAAGGCACTGGAGTGATTCTAGATAATTTAGAACTTTATAAAAAAAGCATTACAACTTACAGGTAATCATTGTTTAAAATGTTTTTCTTTAAAAATGAAAGCGCTACAGATTTTTTAGAAAAAATGTTTAAGCCTCAAAAAAGATTAATCCAAAACCTTCTTTTTTGGGGAGAAGAATCAGTGGGTAAAATGACTACAGCTAGAGCTTTTAGCAATGCCTTATTATGCGGTAATAATGACAAATGGGAACTATGTCATCAATGCCCAAATTGTCAGATGTTAGATCAAGGTTATCATCCTGATTTGATGATCATAGAGCCATTATCAGATGAAAATCATAAGGAAGAAAAATCCATAAAGATAGAGCAAGTTAGAGAAGGGATAAAGTTTTTAACTTTCCATCCTCAGATAGCTGATTTAAAGATCTTAATTATTAATCAGGCTGAATTATTAACTAGAGATGCTCAAGATGCTCTTTTAAAAACTCTGGAAGAATCCCGAAAGAATAATTTAATTATCTTAGTAACCAAAGCACCTAAAAAACTTACAACCACTATTCGTTCTCGACTTCTTTCTTTAAGATTTAAAAGAGCTAGTAGTAAGTCCTTAATGGATTTTTTACAAAAAGAACATGGATTGTCTTTAAAAGAGTCTCAGATAATAGCTGAAAGAGCAGAAGGAAAGATAGGTCTGGCTATTAAATTAATGGATAAAGATTATACAAAATCCTTAGAAGAAAAAAGAAAAGATTTAATAAAAGTTTTGACACAAGATTTTAATCAAAGATCTGTGTATTTCCAAAAATTAACTAAAGATAATAAAGAATTAAACGCTACTCTAGAAGAATGGTTAAGAATGTTAAGGTCTAAGAGAGAATCTGAAAAATTAAACCTCACGCCTGTAAAAAAGACTAAATTAACCAATGATATTTTAAAAGCCATTTATTTATTAAACGATTCTAATATTAATACGCAATTATTAATGGAAAATATATTCCTTCAATTAAAATAAATAAGTTTTTATATGCTAATTAATAATTTCAAAGAACAAACAAATACCTTAATAACTGATTTTCAAAAAGAAATTTTGACTTTTCGCACCTCACGACCAACAACTGCTTTAGTAGAAGATATTAATGTGGAAAGTTATGGAGCCTTAACACCCTTAAAGCATTTAGCTGGAATTTCTATTAAACTTCCTAATGTTATTATTATTGAGATTTGGGATGATAATTTGATAATGCCAATTAAAAAAGCTTTAGAAACTTCTAGTTTAGGTATTATGCCTTCTGTTGAAGGTAAACAAATGAAACTATTCTTGCCTTTATTAAGCAAAGAGAGAAAAGAAGAATTAATCAGGTTAATGGGATTTAAAAAGGAAGAATACAGAGTTAAATTAAGAGAATTAAGAGAAAAAACAATAGAAGAAATAGAACAAAAACATAAGGAAAAAGAGGTTTCAGAAGATGAAAGGTTTCGTTTAAAAGAAGAAATTCAAAAAGTAGTTGAAGAAACTAATAAATCATTAGATAGTAAGGAAAAACAAAAAACACAAGAAATTTTAGAATCATAATCTATGTTAGCTTTTATCATCAGTTTACTTAGCTTAGGTATTATCATATTCTTTCATGAATTAGGTCATTTTTTAATGGCAAGAAAGAATAATGTTGGCGTAGAGGAATTTGGCCTAGGATATCCACCTAAGGTTTTTAGTTTTAAGAAAAATAATGTGACTTATTCTTTAAATGCTATTCCTTTTGGTGGTTTTACTAAAATAAAAGAATATGGCACAGAAGATAGTTTTGCTGCTCAATCTATAGGTAAAAGAGCATCAATTTTAATTGCTGGAGTTATCGCTAATCTTATAATTGCTTTTTTGATTTTTATGATTTTATTTAATGTGGGCATGCCTATCTTTGCTCTGCCTGAATCTTATCAAGACAAGGCAGTTTCTTATGTGGCAATTAAAGAAGTAGTAAAAGATTCGCCAGCTTTTAAAGCTGGCTTGGAAAAAGGGGATATTATCAAAACTATCAAGTATTTGAATGAAAGTTTTGTGGTTAATAATGTTCAAGATGTTCAAGATAAAACAGCTGAGCTTGAAGGGAAAAAAGTTCAATTAGTTATTGAAAGAAAAGACAGTCAGGTTGAATTAGAAGTTGCTTTAAGAGAAAGTGCTGAAGCTGAAAAGGGTTATCTGGGTGTTATCTTAGCAGAAGAAGGATATTTAAAATATTCTTTCTTAGAATCTATAAAAGAAACAATAATATTCTTAGGGGTTTTATTTCAAGAGATATTTAAAGGACTGGGCAGAATCTTTGTCAGTCTTTTTAAACATGGTAAGCTAGAAGAACTAACTGGGCCTGTAGGCATTGTTGCCATAACCACCCAAGGATTTAAATGGGGGTGGAATTATGGATTTTACATTTTAGGTTTAATATCTTTTGGATTTGCAGTTTTTAATTTATTACCAATCCCAGCTGTTGATGGAGGCAGAATTCTTTTTTTGATTATTGAAAAGATAAGAAAACGTCCAATTACTCAAAAAACAGAGTTATTAATTAATAATGTTTTTTTTATCTTATTGGTTGTCTTACTTTTTGTTATTACAATCAAAGATATTAATTTATTTATCTTAAAGAATTAATTTATGAAAGCAACTCAATTTTATTTTAAAACTAGAAAAGAAATATCCAAAGATGAAGTGGCAATAAGCGCTGTTCTTTTAACCAAGGCAAATTTTATTGAAAAACTAACTAGCGGGGTGTATAATTTTTTGCCTTTAGGTTTAAGGGTAATAAAGAAAATAGAACAAATTGTCAGAGAAGAAATGGAAGCCATTGGCGGACAGGAGATTTTAATGGCTCTTTTAAATCCTCGCAGCAATTGGGAACAAACTGGACGTTGGGATTCTTTTAAGGCTTTATTCAAACTTCGTTCAAAATATGGCAGTTGGTTTGCTTTAGCGCCCACTCATGAAGAGATTATCACGCCCATGGTGAAAAATTACATCTATTCTTATAAAGATTTGCCTTTGTATCTCTTTCATATATCAGATAAGTTTCGTGATGAACCTCGCTCTAAATCAGGAATCTTAAGAGGCAAAGAATTTATTATGAAAGATTTGTATAGTTTTCATCAAGATGAAAAAGATTTAGAAAATTATTATGAAAAAGTTAAAAAAGCTTATCAAAAGATTTACAAAAGATGTGGTTTAAAAGCTTATGTGGTTGAAGCATCAGGAGGTACTTTTTCTCGTTTTTCACATGAATTTCAAGTATTAACCCCTGCTGGAGAAGATATTTTCTATCATTGTTCTCATTGTGGTATGAATCGGAACAAGGAAATTATGGAAAATACAAAGAAATGCCCTGAATGTGGTCATAAGATAGAAGAATTAAAAGGTTCTGAAGTTGGTAATATATTTAAACTTAAAGATAAATATTCACAAGCATTTGATTTAAATTACAGAGATGAAAAAGGAGAGATTAAGCCAGTGATGATGGGTTGTTATGGTATTGGTATTAGTCGTTTATTAGGCGTGATTGTAGAGGCAAATTATGATGCTAAGGGCATTATTTGGCCTAAAGAAACAGCACCTTTTCAATATCATTTAATTGGTTTGTTTAAAGGAATTAAAAAAGAAGATAAGGAAATTAAAAAACAAACAGATTTGGTATATAAACAATTAATTAAAAAAGGCCTAGAAGTTTTTTATGATGATCGGGAAAGTGTTTCCAGTGGTGAAAAATTAGTAGATGCGGATTTGTTAGGCTTGCCCCAAAGAATTATCATTAGTGAAAAAACATTGAAAAACCGTTCTTTTGAATTAAAAGAAAGAAAAAGCAATCGGATAAAGATTGTAAAATTAAAAGATATTAGTAAAATAATTTAGAAAAAATAAAGAATTAAAATTATGCCAAAAAACTTAAAAGAAAACTTGTTTAGGAATATTGGGGTTGACCTTGGAACGACCAAGACTTTGGTTTATGTAAAAGGCAAAGGCATTATTGTTAATGAACCAACAGTAGTGGCTACAAATAACAAAACTGGTCAAATTCTAGCTATTGGGCGAGAAGCTGAAGAAATGTTAGGTAAAACACCAACTCATATTAGTGCTGTTAAGCCATTGAATAATGGAGTCATTTCAGATTTTGAGGTAACAGAAAAAATGCTTCATTATTTCTTACAAAAAGCTAAAACCAAGGGAATTTTAAGTCAAGTTTTTGATTGGCCCAGATTAGTTATTGGGGTTTTGACCGGAGGCACTGAAGTAGAAAAAAGAGCTGTAGAAGATGTGGCCCATAGCGCTGGAGCTAAAGAAGTTTATCTGGTAGAAGAGCCAATCGCAGTGGCCCTAGGGGCTCAATTAAACATTAAGGAATCTAAAGGTATGTTAATAGCTGATATTGGCGGTGGCAGTACAGAAGTGGCTGTGCTTTCTTTAGGTGGAGTAGTAGTTTCTAAAAGTTTGCGTGTTGCCGGAGATAGAATCGATGAGGATATTATTTATTATTTCCGTGATAAGTTTAAATTATCCATTGGAGAGAAAACCGCAGAGAAAATAAAGATTTTTATTGGCTCAGCTGTTGATTTAGGTACGAAATTAGAAATGAATGTTAAAGGTCGGGATTTGGTTAGGGGATTACCTAAGGAAATTAGTATCAAGGAAGATGATATTCGTGAAGCAATTAGTCCGACTTTAGATAAAATAGTTGATGCGATTAAAGATACAATTGAATTAACTCCGCCAGAACTTATTGGTGATATTATGGAAACAGGAGTAATATTATCTGGTGGCACAAGCTTATTAAGAGGCTTTGATAAATTATTAGAAAAGGAAATTGATTTACCAGTAAAACTTATTGATGATCCAATCACTTCAGTTATTAGAGGTATTGGCATCATCTTAGAAGATATACAAGATTATAAAGACATTTTAATTAATATTATTAGGGAAAATCCACCTCTTTAACAATGAAAATTAAAAAAATAAATAACTTACGTTTTTTAATTTTACTAGTGATATTGATAGTCACTAGTATTTTGTTAATTAAATTTTATACCATTTCAGGTAGTTTTTTAAAACCAAAGGTAGTTTTTGCCCTAAGTGCTGGAAAGTCTACTGGGAACTATTTGAATCTTTTAAGAAATTGGTTTGATGATTTATTACATTTTAATGATTTAAGACAAAAAATTAAAAATATTCAAATAGAAAACATCACCTTGATTAACAAACAGCAAGATTTTAAAAAATTACAACAGGAAAATCTTTTATTAAAAGAATCTTTGCAGATTAAAAATGAAACTGGTTGGTCTTTAGAAATGGCAGAAATAGTTTTAAAAGATTCTTCTGGTTTAACTGGGTCTTTTTGGATTAATAAAGGAACAAAATCTGAATTAAAAAAAGGTATGAATGTTATTAATAAAGATAAGGTTTTAATAGGCAGAATTATTGAATGTTTTGACAATTATTGTCGCGGTGAATCTATCTTTCGCCCAGAAACAAAGATTAGTGTTGAGGATTTGCGCTCTTCTGTTTTAGCTGTAGCCGAAATAGATTCTAAAGGTAATTTTCGTTTAAGATTAGTGCCCTATGACTCAGATATTGCCATTGGTGATACTTTAGTGACCTCAGCTGAAAATTCTAATTTTCTCAAAGGGCTTTTAATCGCTAAGGTGCAGAAAATTGATTCTTCTTTTGAGATGAGCGCAATGAAAGAATTTATCTTAGAGCCTTTATTGAATTATATCCAAGTTTCTTCTGTTTTGATTATTAAAGACATTGCGCCTAATCTATGATGCAACAATACATATTTAACTTTTTGTTTTTTTTGGCAATTGTCTTTATCCAAATACATTTTGGCATGAGTATTTTGCCTTTTGTTTTTTTAAACCTTGTTTTGATTTTTTTGATTTTTACTTTTTTTAATCTTTCTCCATATTATTTATCTTTTTTAATTTTTCTTACTGCTGTTGCCTTTGATTCTTTTTCAGGTTTTATATGGGGAACTCATTTGATCATTCTTGTTATCAGTTTTCTTTTGGGTTGTATTTTGATAAGATTCTTTGAAAAATCATATTTCTTTTCAAGATTGATTATGGGCAGTTTGATAATTATTAGTTATTTTTCAGGATTATTAATAGTAAATTCAGTTTTTCAAAAGATAACTTTTAACTCACTTATTATAAAGCAATCAGTTTTAACTTTAATTGGTTATATAATTTTGAATATTATTATTGAGAGATTTTCTAAAATTAAAAATGTTTTAATTAAATAATGAAGAATTATTATATTAAAAGACAAAAACATCTGTTAGATCCTGAGGAGGTTTTATTAGATCGTAAAGCTAAAGAAGCTCGAGAAAAGAACCTGGAAAGTTTAGAAGCGCCCATTTCTCGTTCTTTAGTAAAAGGGATTTTAGGTATTGGTTTTTTTCTTTTTCTGATAATCTTTTTACGGACTTTTCATCTTCAGGTTATCCAAGGTGCTAGTTATCAGCTTAGGGCAAAGAATAATAGTACTTATCATTATATTGTTAATGCGCCTCGGGGAATAATCTATGACCGTTTTCAAGAACCATTGGTTTTTAATAGTTCTTCTTATAGTTTAATGATGGTGCCTTCAGAAATTCCTAATAATGAAAGAGAGAGGCAGGTATTAATGCAAACAATAATTGAAATTTTTCAAGTGGAGAAAGATGAGATAGAAACACTTTTTCAAAGTCGTCAATATCGTCATTCTTTAGAGCCAATTTTAATAAAATCAAATTTGACTGTTGATGAGGTCAGGGTTTTTGAAACAAAGGTAAAAGAAAATTCTGGGTTTAATATCGTGGCTGATTATAGTCGTAATTATCCTTATGATGAGGCTTTTGCTCATGTTTTAGGATATATAGGTAAGATTTCAGCTAAGGATTTGGAAAAATACAAGGATTATCCTTTAACCAGCATGATTGGTAAGGATGGCTTAGAAGCTTATTATGAAAATATTCTTCAAGGGAAAACTGGTCAGAAGATTATTGAAGTTGACGCGAGTTTAAATGTTCAAAAAAACTTAGGTTCAATAGAGCCTAAAAAAGGCACTGATATTACTACTACTTTAGATAAAGATTTACAATTAACTTTTTACAATTCTTTGAAAACAAGGATAGAAGATGTTGGCAGCCCTGGTGGCGCTGGAATTATTCTGGATTCAAAAACAGGAGAAATATTATCATTAATTAGTGTTCCTAGCTTTGATCCTAATGTTCTGACTCAGGGAGCACCAGTTGATTTAATAAATGAATATTTTCAAAGTCCTTCAATTCCGTTTTTTAATAGAGCTATTAGTGGATTATATCCTCCTGGTTCTTTGATTAAATTATTAATGGCTGTTGCTGGTTTAGAAGAAAAAATAATAGACCCAGAGCTTGAATTGCATACTCAGGGGGAGATTGTTGTTGTCAGCCCATATAATCCTCAGGAAAAATGGGTTTTTAGGGATTGGAAAAATCATGGCTGGGTAGATATGAGAAAAGCAATTGCGGTTTCTTGCAATGTATATTTTTGGGCTCTTGGCGGTGGTTGGGAAAACATTACAGGTTTAGGTTTAGAAAAGATTCAAAAATATTGGTTAGCTTTTGGTCTTGATAAGAAATTAGGCATTGATTTATTAGGAGAAGCTAATGCTGTTTTACCTGATACCAAATGGTTGGCTGAACATCGGCCTAATGATCCAACTTGGAAACAAGGAGACACATATAATGTTTCCATTGGTGAAGGGGGATTAATCTTGACACCGCTTCAAATGGCTGGTTATATAGCTACAATTGCCAATGATGGGATTCTGATGCAACCCCATCTTTTAAAAAGTGAAAAGCCAGAAGAGAAATTAAACCTAGGAGTTGATTTGGATAATTTAAAAATTGTTCAAGAAGGAATGAGAGAAGTCATTTTATCAGGCACAGCAGAAACTTTGAAATATTTGCCTTTTGATATTGCTGGAAAGAGTGGCTCGCCTAAGGTTTATGTCAAAGGCGAAGAAACCTATCATACTATTTTTGGTGCCTATGCTCCTTATGAAGACCCGCAAATAGTAATATTGGTTTTTATAGAAAACCCGCCTTCAACAACAGTAGCTACTTTGCCAGTAGTGGCTGAGGTCTTACAATGGTATTGGGAAAACAGAATTAATCAACAAAATGAAATTAATTAATATGGATAAAAATTATGTTACCCCAGAGGCTTTTAAGTCTCTCAAAGAGGAATTACACGAATTAAAAACTAAAAAAAGAAAAGAAATAGCTGAAAAACTTCAAGAAACTAAAGAATTAGGTGATTTGGCTGAAAATGCTGCTTATGAAGAAGCAAAGAGTTCACAAGAAGTTTTAGAATCTAGAATTTTAGAATTAGAGATATTATTAAGAAATGTTTCTATTATTCGACCCTCTCCTTTTAATAATCATAAAGTGGTTATTGGCTCTAAGATTGAAACCGAAAGTGTTAATAAGCCAAAAACAAAGAAAATCTTTACTATTGTTGGTTCTCAAGAAGCTAATCCTTCAGAAGGCAGGGTATCTAATGAATCTCCTTTTGGCAGAGCCTTCTTAGGACATAAAAAAGGAGAAATAGTTTTTGTCAAAACACCTCAAGGTATGGTAAAATACAAGATAATAAAGATTTTATAACCTTTATTAAGTTTTTGTTATGTTAGATGAAATAATAAAAGAACGGATTAAAAAACTTAAAAAACTGGAAAAGTTAGGTATTGATGCTTATCCAGAAAAAACCAAGCGTCAATTTTCTATTAGCCAAGCTTTGGATAATTTTACTTCTTGGTCTAAAAGCAAAAAGAAAATTGTTTTAGCTGGAAGAATTTTAGGCATTAGAGAGCATGGAGGAGCTGTTTTTGCTGATATTATGGATCAAGACAATAAAATCCAGCTGTTGTTTAAGAAAAATGAATTAGGAGAAGAAAAATTAAAGTTTTTTCAAGATTTTTTTGATTTAGGAGATTTTATACAAACCCATGGAATTCTTTTTACCACTAAAAAAGGAGAAAAAACTCTTTTAGTTAAAGATTTTATCATATTATCTAAGAGTTTAAGACCATTACCAAAAACTTGGTATGGTTTAGAAGATGCTGAAGAGCGTTTTCGTCGCCGTTATCTTGATTTAATAGAAAATGAAAATGTAAAAGAAAGGTTTATTTTAAGAAGTAAAATCATTCGGGCAATCAGGGAGTTCTTAGATAAAAAAGACTTTTTAGAAGTAGAAACTCCAATCTTGCAACCTTTATATGGAGGGGCTAATGCTAATCCTTTTGTGAGTTATTTAGAAGCTTTAAAAATGAAGATTTATTTAAGAATAGCTCCAGAATTGTATTTAAAACGTTTAGTCGTTGGCGGATTAGAAAATATTTATGAAATTGGAAAATGTTTTCGGAATGAAGGCATGGATAGAGAACATAATCCAGAATTTACAATCCTAGAGCTTTATAGTGCTTATAAAAGCAGGGAAGAAGCAATGAGTTTAGTTGAAGAATTAATTAAGTCTTTAGCCAGACAATTTGAAAAAGAATGTCCGGAGAGTAAAATATTTTTAACAAAAACATGGCCGAAGATTGGTTATGAAGATTTTTTGAAAAAAGAAATCAATTTAAATTTTAAAAATACTAAAGAGCAATGGTTTGAAAAAGCCAAATCAATGAAGATTAAAATTAATAAAAATGATTCAAAAGAAAAGATAGCTGAAGCGATTTTTAAAAAATTAAGATCTAAATTAATAACCCCGACTTTTATCATTGACCATCCAACAGCTATTTCGCCTTTAGCTAAGAAAAAACAAGATGATAAAGAAAAAACATCACGCTTTCAATTAATTGCTGCTGGCTCAGAATTAATTAATGGTTTTTCTGAGTTAAATGATCCCCGAGATCAGAAAGAAAGATTCTTAGAACAGGTGAAAATGAGAAAAAAAGGAGATTCAGAAGCTCATCCTTTAGATACTGATTATATTGAAGCTTTAGAATATGGCTTACCACCAACTGCTGGATTAGGTATTGGCATAGACAGGTTAATAACCGTCTTTACTAAGGCCCCATCTTTAAAGGAAGTTATCTTCTTTCCTTTTATGAAACCTAAAAAATAATTAAATTGTTACCATGTTAGATATTAAACTCATTAGAGAACAACCAGATAAAATTAAACAAGGCATTGAAAAAAAAGGCGCAGATCCTGTTTTAATAGATAAAGTTTTAGAATTAGACAAACAAAAAAGAAGTTTATTACAAGAGATAGAAACTATTAGAGCTAAGAAAAATGCTACAGAAAAAAAGTTAATAGAAGAAAAAGATAAAGAAAAGATAATTCAGATCTTAAAAGAAGCTAAGGATTTCCTTTCTGTTAAAGAGAAAGAATTAAATGCAATGGAAGAGGAGTTTCAAAAGCTAATGAGCTCTATTCCTAATCCGCCTTTAGAAGATATTCCTTTTGGAAAAGATGAAAAAGACAATGTGGTTATTAAAGAAGTGGGTCAAAAACCTAAGTTTAGTTTTACTCCTAAAGATTATCTTGTTTTAGGAGAACAATTAGATATGATAGATATTAAAAGAGCTTCAAAGATATCTGGTTCTCGTTTTGGTATTTTAAAAAGAGGGGCGGCAATATTAGAAATTGCTTTGATTGGATTTATCTTTAATAAATTAATTAAGAAGGGGTTCATTCCTTTAATACCACCAGTTTTAATAAAACCCAAACCTTTTTGGGGTATGGGGTATTTAGATAAAGGCGCTGAAGAGGTTTATTATTTACCTAAGGATGATTTGTATTTAGTAGGTACCTCAGAACAAATGATTGGGCCAATGCATCTGGATGAGATTTTTCAAGAAGAAGATTTGCCTCTTCGTTATGTTTCTTTTTCTTCTTGCTTTAGAAGAGAAGCTGGCTCTTATGGAAAAGACACTAAAGGGATTTTACGTGTTCATCAGTTTGATAAGATAGAAATGTTTACCTTTTGCAAACCAGAAGATTCTTTAAAAGAACATCAACTCTTGCTTTCAATGGAAGAAGAGATAATGAAAGATTTGAAAATTCCTTATCGGGTTTTAAATATCTGTACTGGTGATTTAGGTGATCCAGCAGTTTCTAAATATGATATTGAGGCTTGGTTGCCTGGCCAGAATAATGGAGCAGGGGAATATCGAGAAACTCATTCTACTTCTAATTGTAGTGATTTTCAGTCAAGGCGTTTGAATATTAAATATCAAGACAAGGAAACAGGGAAAAATGAATTAGTGCATACTTTAAATGGCACGGCCTTAGCTTTGGGCAGGGGAATTTTAGCCATTATGGAAAATTATCAGACAAAAGATGGGAAGATTAGAGTGCCTCGTGCTCTTTGGCGTTATGCTAATGGTATTAAAATATTTTCATAGGAATAAAATTTTATGAGGAGAACGCGTAACCCTTTAAGGGTTTTTTGGCTTAGACTTCAGGTATTTATTCTAATTTTTTTTATACTTTTTGTAATAGTTTTTAGCTATTGGTTTGTTTTTATTTCTCCTTTTTTTCAAATTAATACCATATCAATTGAAGGCTATCATTCTTCATTTTCTTTATGGGTTGATTTATATCTTCAGCAAAATAATACTCGATTTGCGCCTTTTTGGGTTTATGCTTTTTTCCCTAAAAACCTAGGTAATAATAAAAGTATGTTTAGTTTTTATTATTCTGATTTGGAAAAATCCATTCTTAAGAATAATTCAAAGTTAGAGAATATAGAAACAGATTTGAATTGGAAAACTGGACATTTGGTTTTAAAAATTAAACAAAGAGAAATTGATTTTTTATGGTGTCTTCAAAAAAGCTCAGTTTTTTCTGGAGATGAAGAAGAATGTTATTATTTGGACAAAAACGGTATTATTTTTGAAAAAGCACTAGAAACTTCAGGTTCTTTTTTTGATAAGATAGTGATTTTAGAAACCAAGAAAAGATTCTTAGGCACTCAGGTTATTAATCCAGAAAACTTATTAAAATTAGAGCAGGCTTTTACTCTTTCTGCTCAAGAAGATATTCCTTTTTCTATTGATTATTTAGAAATTAAAGATGAAAGCTTTTCTGAGATAAGAATTATTACTCAAGAAGGTTTTTATATCTCTTATAATATTAATAATGATTTTAAGCAAATGCTTAGGGTAATTAGTGAATTAAAAAAAGAAACATTAAAAGATAATTTTATTCGTTTAGAATATATAGATTGTAAATATTATCCTTCAAAGGTATATTATAGACTTAAGCAATGAAATCTTAAGAAAACTTTGCTATACTATAAGGAGAAAATAAGTCAAAGAGATTATGATTAATGAAGAATTAAATCTTATTAGCAACCGGATAAAGATGAAAAAAGAGCAAATGGCTCGGGAAAAGATTGAAATACCAGAAGAAAAAGAATTAGTAAAAGAAACAATTAAGGAAAAAATGGATGAATCTTTAGAAGATTTTCTTCCAGATATGGATTTTCCTAAACCAGAAGAAAAGAAAATGCCTTTTCCAGCAGAGCTTTATGCAGAAAATACAATAGCGGAAAAAGATATTATTGAAGAAGCTCAGATTAAGCTTTCTGAGTTAGTGACCATGGCTTTTGAAGAAAATATTCCTCAAGCAGTCAAAACCGCTTTGAAAACTGGAAATGCTTTTTTAATAGATAAATTAAGAGACACTTTAGCCGATAAGTATTATCAAGAATTAAAAGAGAAAAATTTAATTTAAGAGAATGTATATTTTTCTAGGAATTTTATTGATTGTTATTGTTTCTGTTTTATTTTTTCTTTTTAAAAAGAAATCTTTTAATTTAGAAATTAAAACAAGTTTAGATTATCAATTGTTTTTAATAACTATTCCTAGGGATTTCTATCCTGGAAGCAAGAGTTCTGGTCAGGAAAAACAAACTGTTTTTGCTGATTTTATTTCTTTTTTTATACAAACTTTAGAGAATTTAGGCAAATACAATAAGGAAATTGTTTTTGAAATAGCAATTTCTAGTGATTCATCAGAGATTTGTTTTTATGCAGCTTGTGCTAAAAAAGATATTCAGTTTTTTGAAAAAATCCTTTCAGCTTCATTTCCTTATGCCAGTATAGAATTGGTAAATGACTATACTATTTTCTTGCCTCAGGGAGAGATTGCTGGAGCTACTCTTAATTTAAAAGAACCGTTTGCTTTGCCTTTGAAAACTTTTGACCTTTTTAGCCAAGACCCTTTAACAACTATTGTTAATGCTTTTTCTAAATTATCGCGACAAGAAGAAGGAGCGGCTTTTCAAATTGTTATTAAGCCAGAGACTACTAATAAGATAAAAGAGCTTGCAGGAATTAAAAAGGCTTTAATGGAAGGCAAGGATTTAAAACAAGCCTTGGCTTCTCCTTTATCATCAATGTTTACAAGAGAGCCTGAGAAAAAACCAGAAGAGGAATTAAAACCAAAAATCATTGATGAAAATTTGATTAAATTAATAGATGAAAAATCAAAATTTCCTCTTTTTCATTTAAATGCTCGAATATTAACTTCAGCCTTAACTAAATCAAGAGCAGAGGAGTTATTATCGCATCTAGAAGCTTCTTTTAGTCCTTTTGCTCGTTCTTTAGGTAATAGTTTTACTTGTTCTAATGTTAAATCAAAATCAGGTTTGAAAAGATTAGTATATGATTTTTCTTTTAGGATTTTTAGAAAACAAAATGCAATGCTTTTGAATACAGCAGAAATAGCTAGTATTTTTCATTTTCCTCATCCTTTTTTAGATAATGCCAGTATAAAATGGTTAAAGGCCCGTAGTGCAGCTGCGCCTTTGAATTTACCTCAACAAGGGGTTAGTTTAGGAGTTAATGTTTTTCAAAGAGAAGAGAAAGAAGTGAGGATTTTAGATGATGATAGACGACGTCATCTTTATATTATTGGTCAAACAGGCACTGGAAAAACTTCTTTGATGAGAAATTTGTTTATTCAAGATATGAAAGAAGGTAAAGGTGTTTGTTATATTGACCCTCATGGGGACACAGCAGAATATTTGGTGGGCTTAGTGCCTGATTCAAGAGCTAAGGATCTTGTTTATTTTAATCCTGGAGATTTTCATAATTCATTTGGTTTGAATATGTTAGAAAGAGATGAACAATATCCTTTTCAAAAAACTTTTGTTGTTGATGAACTTTTGGAGATTTTGGATAAATTATATGATTTAAAACAAGTTGGGGGCCCTGTTTTTGAACAATATTTCCGTAATGCTTTGTTATTGCTCTTAGATGATCCTGAAGAAATACACACCTTAAATGATTTACCACGTATTTTGATTAATGTGGATTTTCGTAAAAGATTATTGGAAAAAACCCCTAATCCAATGGTAAGAGAATTTTGGGAAAAAGAAGCTGAAAAAGCAGGAGGGGATTTAGCCTTAGCAAATGTTGCCCCATATATCAATTCCAAACTTAATCCATTTTTAGCTAATGATTTGGTGAGACCGATTATTAGTCAGAAAAAATCAGCTATAGATTTTAGAAAAGTAATGGATGAGGGAAAAATCTTAATTATTAATTTATCTAAAGGATTGTTAGGGGATATTAACAGTTATCTTTTAGGCATGCTTATTGTAGGTAAATTAACAATGGCTGCTTTTTCTAGAGTAGATATTCCAGAAGAACAAAGAAAAGATTTTTATCTTTATATTGATGAGTTTCAAAATATCACCACTGATACCATTGCCACGATATTCTCAGAGGCTAGAAAATATCGTCTTAATTTAGTGGTCACCAATCAGTTCTTGGCTCAATTAAAAGAACCGATTATAAAGTCAGTTTTTGGCAATGTGGGTACTTTAATTTCATTTAGAGTGGGCAATGAAGATGCTGAGTTTTTGGAAAAATACTTTGCGCCAGTTTTTAATGCTTATGATTTGATTAATCTGGATAATTTTAATGCCTATACCAAATTAACTATTCAAGGACAACCTTCACGCGCTTTTAATATTAAAATTCATAAACCACCTGAAAGTGATCAGAAAAGAATTGAATCTTTGAAACAATTAAGTGTTTCCAAGTATACTCGGCCTCGGGCTGAAGTTGAGGAAGAATTAAGAAAAACTTATTAATTTATTTTGTGTTTTCTTTTCAGTTTATTAAATTTATTTGTGTTGGATTATTAAATACCGGGATTGACTTTGGTATTTTAAATCTATTGATGTTTGTCACAGGAATTAATTCTGGTATTATTTGTTCTTTTTTTAAAGCTATTTCTTTTATGGTAGCGGTGACCAATAGTTACTTTTTGAATAAATTATGGACCTTTAATAAAGGCAGGGATTTTGAAAAAAAAGAATTTGTAAGATTTATTACTATTAGTTTAATTGCTTTTGGGATTAATGTTACCTTTTTTTCTGTATTGAATAATCTTATTGGTCCCTTAGGTAATATTTCTCCTGTTCTTTGGGCTAATATTAGTGCCTTAGTCGCTACAGGATTAACTACTTTAATTAATTTTTTTGGTTATAAACGCTTTGTTTTTTAAGCCTTTATAATCATTCTTATTTTTGCTATAATATCTTATCTTATTATGTCTCAATTAGTTTTTTACAGAAAATATCGACCACAAACATTTGCCCAAGTAATTAATCAAAAAAATGTTATTAAGCCTTTGGCCAATGCCCTTATACATGGTCAAATTTCGCATGCTTATCTTTTTTCTGGTTTAAGGGGTACTGGTAAAACAACAGTGGCTCGTTTATTAGCTAAGGCATTAAATTGTCAAAATCGAAAATCTAATGAATTTGAATCTTGTAATCAGTGTGATTCTTGTAAAGCTATTAATTTGGGAAATGCTTTGGATTTAATTGAAATTGATGCTGCTTCTAGTGGTAGAGTAGATGATGCTCGTTCTTTAAGAGAGAATATTAAATTTCCACCTGTAAGTTCCAAATACAAGATTTTTATCATTGATGAAGCTCATCAGATGACAAAAGACGCTTTTGACGCTTTATTGAAGACCTTAGAGGAACCGCCTTCATATGTTGTCTTTATTTTTGCAACTACAGAGCCTGATAAACTACCAGCAACGATTCTTTCTAGGGTAGAGCGTTATGATTTTAAAAAATTGAATTTAGATGATATTATTAGTTGTTTAAAATCTATTTGCAAGCAAGAAGGTATAAAGTTTGAAGAAGAAGCTTTAAGGTTAATTGCTGTGTATTCAGAAGGTGGTTTGCGAGATGCTCAATCATTATTAGGTCAGATTTCTTTGATTACTAATCAAAATATTACTAAAAAATCAGTAGAAGATTTGATTGGGGCTATAAACTTTGAAAGAATAAGAAGGTTTATTGTTTTTCTTGGTAAAAAAGACAAGGAAAAAGCTTTGGAGTTTATTAATAATATTTTTGATGAAGGTTATGATTTAGAAGTGTTTAATAGAGAAGTTTTAAATTATTTAAGAAAAATCCTTTTATTGAAAATTTCTCCTTCTTTAGGTAAGATTTTGGAAAAAGAAGCAACCAGTGATGAAATGACTATTTTATTTAAACAGGCTGATCTTTTTGATACACCATTTTTAGAAAAATTACTTAAAAGATTTATTGAGATACAGGTTCAATTAAGAAGAACACCTATTCCCACTCTACCTTTTGAATTAGGTATTAGTGAGGAATTATGATTAATTGCCGGGTGGTGTAATGGTAGCACGCCACGCTCTGGACGTGGAAATCGGGGTTCGAATCCCTGCCCGGCAGCTTGTTTTAATCATTTAATATTATGATTTTATCAGATAGAGATATACAAAGAGTAATTAAAAACAATCAGCTTGTTTTTAAGCCAAAATTAAATCCTAAACAAATAGGACCAGCTTCAATTGATTTAAAATTAGGACCAATTTTTAAAAAATTCAATATTTCTAAACAATGTATCCTAGATACAAAAAAAGAATTACCAGATAAGGATTTTATTATTACCTTAAAAGTAAAACCTAAGGAACCATTTATCCTTCATCCAAATGATTTTGTTTTAGCGAGCACTAAAGAATATATTAAAGTGCCTGATGATATAGTTTTAAAAGTTGAAGGCAAAAGCACCTTAGCTAGAATGGGAATTTTAGTTCATACAGCTGGTTTTGTTGATCCAGGATTTGAAGGGACTTTAACTTTAGAAATCAGTAATCAATCTAATCTTCCAGTAGCCTTGTATGCAGATATGTATATTTGTCAAATAGCAGTAGAAAAATTATCTTCTCCAGCATTAGTTCCTTATAATAAACGGAAAAAATCCCTTTATTCTAAATCACAAGGACCAAAGATAGCAAAAACCAATAATCTATTTGATTAAAGGCTAAAATCATAGTATAATTTATTTATTCCGCGGTAGCTCAATGGTAGAGCGACTGGCTGTAAATAACCTAAGCCCCATCGTTATGGATAAAAGAAGTTATCAACAGCGCGCAGTGTATCTTAAAAAAGCAGTAACAGCAAGAAGAAAAAGATTGAAAGCAATGGCGATTGAATACAAGGGAGGAAAATGTATTTTTTGTGGCTATAACAAATGCAATGATGCTTTAGATTTTCATCACATTAGCTCAAAAGATAAAGAATTTGGTCTTTCTGTTAGAGGACTTACTAGATCTTGGGAAAAGATTACAAAAGAGTTAAATAAATGCATTCTCGTTTGTGCGAATTGTCATAGAGAACTGCATGCTGGAATTTTGCAGCTTCCAAAAGAAATTTTGGAATGTACATCTCGGGATAACGGTAAAAGCTAAAATTCAATAATATTAAATTATGCCAATACCGTGGGAACCTTCATTAAAAGAAGAAGGGCGCCGTAGAGACTAGATACCGAGACACCTAAACTCATTAATGAGCAAGGTGATGATATAGTCCACCCTTTAAGGAAACTTAAAGATTAGGTGTAACCAGTGGGTTGTAGGTTCGAATCCTACCCGCGGAGCTAATTAGAACACTTGTTCGCTTGAAGCACCGTATCAAACGGTGTTTTTAGTTTAAATACTAGCTTTCTGTCATTTAATTCAGGGTTCTGAAGTAGGAAATTTAATAACTGTCTTTTTTCTGTTACTTCAGAACTTTGAAAGATTTCATAGGCTTTTTGAGCAAGGCTTAACACTGTATTTGCGTAATATAATAGTTTTCACCGGCATCAGTATATCTTTGCATTTCTTCACTTAATTCTGCTTGTTTTTCTTTATATTCTTTTAGCTTATTGTTAAACATATCCTCAATAATTCATCCAGTCTCAGGTAAAAATAATCAATAACTATTTACTTGCCACATTGAAATTGTGAATTTTTCTATATAAAAAAATTTAGATGTTCTCCAAGGCGGTTCTCTTGAGATAGAATACTCATTGCTGAGCAATTTTCATTTTAAACCAATTTGTTTTTAGGGCAAAAAGATAGTAATCTTTAAATAGAAATAGAGTAAAGTGTTATTGCCTAAATTTAAAACTAATAGAAAAAGAATTGTTATTGAACTTTGGAATCATATCGTTTTTCTAATCCAAGATGCATTTATTTTGTATGATAATAAAAAATATAGCAGTTCTTGTTTTATGGCTTTTACCGCATTTGAAGAAATTGGCAAATTAAATAAATTTATCCTTGGTGGAAAAAGCATAAATGGAGGACTTACTCGTAATCACGGAGAAAAACATCTTTTTTCAATAACGGGACATTTATCGGTAAGTTCTCATATAACACGATGTTTTCGAAGAGAAGAAAAATGGTTTACTTCTAAATTTAAAAAATGTAAAAAGAATTATGGCCTAATGGAGTTTAGAAATAATCTTCTTTATTACGATAAAAATCATATTCCTTCTAAAAAATTTAAAAGCAAGGATGCTAAAAGTATGATTATAATCGCATTAGAGGTGTTGTATCAGACAGAAGGTTTCATGGATTACGAATTTGCTAAAGAATCCATTATATTAAGATGTCAAAAAGATTTCAAGTTTAATAAAAAATTATTGAGAAAATAAGATTTTAGTGATAAGCATTTATGGGAAAAGAGCAATTAATAAAAAAAATTAAAGAAAGTACCCAGCCTAATAATGATTAAGCTAAAATCTGACAAGCTGAAATATTCCAGGCATACTTGCATTAATTAAAGATTTCTATCTATAATAGGGTATACTTTACTTAGTTTCTCAACAGTTCGGATAAGGTCTCGAACGGGGAGCAATTCAAAGCCGCTTTTTAATAGAGCGGTTTTTTGATAGAATAAATATAGCTAATTATACTGAAAATAAATTTTATGAAAAAAATCAAGAAGTATAAAGTGAAATAAACTTATGTGGTTTTTCATAATAATTATTATAGTTTTTGTTATTGTTTTAGCTATTTTAGCCAGGAAAAAGAGTGGGACAGAGATAAAGTTACCATACGCTAAAAAAGATTATTTTTTAACTAGAGCAGAAGTAGATTTTTTTAAAGCCCTAGAAAAGGCAACAGAAAATAAGTATTATATTTTTCCTCAAGTTAGTTTATCTGATCTACTTTTAGTTAAAGCAAAAAAAGGAGAATACTATAAATACCGAAACAAAATAGACAGAAAATCTGTTGATTTTATTTTAGCAGAAAAAGAAAGTTTAAAGCCTTTACTTGCAATAGAGCTAGACGATAGCTCTCATAGTTATGGAAAAAGGAAAGAAAGAGACATTTTTGTCGAGAAAGCATTCAAGGATGCTGGGGTAAACCTACTCAGAATAAATTATAAAAGAGAATATAATATTCAAGATATCTCAATCGCTATTTATAATATTATTAATGGTAGTAAAAAAATATCGGATAAGAATGAGGGATAAGTTAGATTTTTATTAAATAGATTTTAATATTGCCTACAATATAGACTCATGGTGCTCTAGTCTATCATAAAAATGGATAGTAAAGTAAAAATTGACATAATTTATTAATAATTATATCATTATAGATAATGAAATATGGTCGTATTCTTAGGAGGTCATTGTTCCCATTGTATTTTTGCAAGGCTTAAAATGACTTTCTTGGGTTTTTTCGTTATTAAAATAAAGCTATAAAAAAATTATGGAAAATCAATATAAAAAACACATAGTTCTTAAAATTCTTTTGGCTCTGTTGCCAGCTCTTATTTTTACGCAAAATTATGCTTTGATGACACTTAATACCTATCTTGGCTGGGCGTTTTTGATTATTTGGGTTTTAATGATTTGGAGCGTTTGGCAATTTACTGAAAAGAATCATATTGTGGAGAGACTTTTCCGTTCAACCGAAATATCTTTTTTCTTGCTCCCCGTGTCTTCTTTGGTGTTTACATTTGTTTTAGGTTCAAAAGCTATAATCTCAACCACTAACGAATTTGAGCAAGTTGGAGCGGCGTTTGGGACAGCGATTGGCGGGATGTTTGTAATAGTTTTGTCTTTTGTAATTGGTCTTACGGGGGGAGTTATTCTGCATTTGATAGCAAACAAGTATGATAAGAAGGCAGAGGCGTCAGAGATTGAACAGCCTGAAACTTTGTCCAATAAACACGGTCTTGTCCTTTCCTTAGTTGCCATCGTCGTTTTGGCAATTATTATGGGTTTCGTGGCAAGCGTGCAGAACTTAAGTAAGGCATCCGAAGTAAATAAAAATCTGCAACAAGGTGGTGCGGGTCAGACCGATATATCGGGCTTTGATCAGAATCAAGTAAAAGTAGATAAAGTTATACTTGAAATTACCAAAAAAGGATTTCACGAAGCCGATTATATGTCAGGTGATTACCAAGACAAAATCACTATGGATTTGAAATTCACTAATAAGACAGATAAGAATATAAGAGGGGTCCAGGGGGTGCTTACATTTTATGATATTTTTGACAATAAAATTAAGGCAGTAAACGTAGGCTATGACCAAGTAATCTCAGCTAATGGAAGTAATACCTGGTTGAATGTGGGAACAGATTATAATCAGTTTATTGATAAAGACGTTAAGCTAAAGAATACAGAATTACAGAATCTGCAATACAAATGGGAAGTTAATACCATTATTTACGAAGACGGTAGTAAAGAAACTTTTTAAGCAAAAAATTATTCGTTATCTTGTAAAGAATTCTCAATTTTTGGGAGTTCTTTGTTTCAAAACAATAGTGAGCTAGGAGGTGGGGTAAAATCTATTTCTTACCAAATTTTCTTAGATTTGGTATATAGGTATATTCATTTTGCTGTTGTATAATAGTTCTAACGTTGTTCACGGCTCTGAGCTAGCAAAATCTGGGACAAAAAGTTTATTTTTGTTATAATCAGATAATATGAAAAAAAACATAAGTAAATTTTTAAAACCCGATTGGCGGAAAATTTTAGTTTTTTATCTAAAGGCTTATTAAAGTTTGTTAAACTTAATATATATTTTTAAAATATGAGTTTATCAATTAAAATTTCTCGTTTATCTAATCTCTTATTTTTTACTCAAAAATCAAATAGAGTAAAGTTTAATAAATCAGATTTACAAAAATATTTGCTAGATGAAAAGGTTAGTTTGTCTTTTTATGGGGAAAAGGAGGATAAAATATGGAAACAAATTGAAAAGAATATTGGGAAAGATAATGTAAAAGAAATACAAAATTCAATTATTTTATTAGATAAAGAATTTGATATATATTGGCATAAAGCATATAAGCATTTACTTTCATGGCAACAATATTTTCTAGATAATGAATCGTTGTTTCAAAAAGTAATCTTTAAAATAAAAAAATTAAGTGGAATAAATAATTTTTTAATTTCTAGAGTACCTATTTATCTTGTTTCTGATTTAACAAGTAAAGATAAAGAGATAAATGCTTGGTTTTCCTGGGAACCAAAAAATAGTTTTATTGTAGTTGAAATTCCTTTTAATCTTCAAATCCCTAAGGATTTTTTTCCTTTAGCAGTTTTAGCCCATGAATTTTTTCATTTAATATTAAGAAAGAATGAAGATTTATTTTTGAAAATTACTAAGATAGCTGAGAAAAATAATGAATTGTTGATAAAACTAAGTAAAAATATGCCAGCCAAAATGTTTCTAGAAGAATTATTGATTAGTTCATTTATTCCAGAAGGTTATCTAAGTGAGAAATATTTAAAAACAATAGTTATTCCTTTTAAATCAAAACCCAAGGATTTATTAGAATGGAGGAAGTTTATTGCATATAAATTATATAAAATCACAGGATTATACCTAAAAGATTATAAAATAATTGATGAAGATTATCTTAGAGATTTATTAGGAGCCATAAAATATTAAAAGAAAAAGCCTCTTCTGAATCTTTAGAAGAGGCTTTGGAGAAGAAAGAGCATTACTTTCTATTAGCCCAATGTCCTTTATCCCAAGGGCCTTTTTCCCAAGCTTTATCCCAAGGCTGTCTTTTGTTTGAAGTTAGGATATTTACTTCTTTTTTTGCTTCAATTAAAACCTTAGGAATAATGATGGGATTCTCCTTTAAGGTGCAAGCATCATTTAACATAATTCTTTACCTCCTTTTTAGTTAAATGAAATAAGGTAATTTTTAGTTAAACAAGGTTATATGATTGTATTTTAGTTGATATATGCTTGAAATATCGTTGTAAATTCTTACATATCTCATCTAGTGGCTGAATAGAGTTTAATTGGTCGTAATTATCTTTTGCACACCCTCCTTGGCATATAAAGTACCAATCACAGGTTTGACAAAATTCCTTTCTTTCCTTTAGTAGTTTTCGAAAAGCTAGTAAATGAGGGCTTGATCTAACTTTAATTGGCTTTTCAAATATATTGCCAAAATACAGTTCATCTATTTTAGGAAAAGAATCACAGCCGTAAATTGAACCATCGGAATAAACAGTAACAAATTGATCGCATTGTCCCATATAGATGCATTCACGTCTATTTCCTCCTAAAATTAAATTAACAACACTTTGTATATCCCGAATTTCAATTTCTGGATCATCTAAATCAAGCCAATGATCAAAGATAGTAATCATAAAATCTGTGTATTGCGCAGGGGAAATAGCTAGCGAAGATACATTATTACAATGACCAATACTTTTTACTCTAGTGAATTTTAATTTTTTTATATCTTCTAGGATAAAAAAATTAAAAATTTCTTTAGGAAATTTGTAATTAACAGTACTTATATCACAAATAACTCCATTGAATATTTTAGCTTGACGTAATAAATTAATACCTTTCATAACGTCATCATATGATCCTTTACCATTGGGGTAAGTGCGTAATTGATCATGAAACTCTTTCGGTCCATCTAAACTTACACCAATAAAAAAATCATTTTCAGCAAAAAATTTAACCCATTCAGGGGTGATAAGGGTAGCATTAGTTTGAAGGGTATTTGTTATTCTTCTTCCTTTTAATTTCCAGTTTTTTTGAATTTTTATTATTTTACGATAAAACTCTAGTCCTGCAAGTAAAGGTTCGCCGCCATGCCAAATAAATTCAATATCATCTTGATCAGCGCAAAAGAAATCAATAGTCGCTCTTAGTGTCTTTGGGCACATCATATTTTTATCAGTATATTTCTTTAGATTTAGTGTGTAGCAGTATAAACAGGATAAATTACACATTCCATTAACTGGTTTAATAATGGGAGTTGTAACTGGTTGGTAAAACATTTTTATCACCTTCTTTCCTATTTAAATTTTCAAGGTTCTTTATATAATTATTATGAACTTTTTTATGATTTTGTCAAGCCTCCCTAGGTAATAATAAAAATTTCTATTAAAATAATATTTACAATATTTTTATATTATATAATAAAAAATCGCCTTTTTGGTGATTTTTTGATAGAATTACAACAAAGTTTAATAAAACTTTTAAAATATGGTTAAAATTAAAAGAATTTATGAGAAATTAGAAGAAGATGATGGGTATCGGATATTAATAGATCATCTCTGGCCTAGAGGAATATCTAAGGAAAAAGCTAAGATAGATTTATGGTTTAAAGAAATATCACCCAGTAATGAATTACGTCAATGGTTTAATCATGATCCAGAGAAATGGTTAGAATTTCAAAAAAAATACAAAGAAGAATTAAAATTGAAAAAAGAAATTGTAAACGAATTAAAAGAAATTATTAAAAAAAAGAAAAAGGTAACTTTATTATATTCTGCTGTTGATATGAAATATAACAATGCTGTAGCTTTAAAGAAAATATTAGGATTATAATGGGAAAAATATTAAAGAAAATTAAAGCTAGTCATAAATGGCAATTATTAGTATTGTTTTTGCTTTTAATAATTGGATTATCAGTTTTTGGATATTTTAAAGTTAATCCAGTTTTACCTCAGCTAGCCATTCATTTTTTAAATGAAGTTTATTTACCTCAGTCAGAAGATGTGGTTTTAGTCTTTGCTCCTCATCCTGATGATGAAACTATTGCTTGTGGGGGATATATTAATGAATCTATTAAAAATGGAGCTGAAGTTTATATTGTTTTAGTCACCGATGGCAATCGTCATAATTTAAAAGTTGAACGTTATCAAGAATTTGAAAATGCAACTAAGATATTAGGAGTTCCTAAGGAAAATTTAATTTATTTAAATTATCAAGACAGTAAAGTAAATGAGGTTAATTCTGAAGAATTGAAAGAAGTTTTATTAAAACAGATTGAAAAAATTCAACCAAATGTTCTTTTTTATCCTCATCCTGATGATAGTCATAAAGATCATTCAATAATTGGTAAGGTGATTGAAGAGATTTTAAAAGATAAAAAAACTCAATCGGATCTTAAAGAATCTTTACAAGAATATGAAGATTTAATCAAAGAAGAGAAATGGGAAGAATTAGAGAAAATAGAAGAATTTACTCAAAAACTCTTTTCTTATAAATACTTAGTTCATCATGAAGATTTTCCTCAACCTAAGAAATATGCCCCTGATTTATTTGTTTTACCGCCTTTGAATTTGATTACTATTGATGGAGGTTGGGAGAAATTTATGCTTTCTCCAGAAATTAAAGAAAACAAGGAAAAAGCTTTAAGAATATATCAAAGTCAATTTAAAAATCCTTTTATAAAAAGTCTTTTAGAGTCTTCTATTAGAGAAAATGAATTATTTGCTGTTGATTAATTGTATAAAAAAATGATTTTTTGATAAAATAGATTCATGAGTAAAAAATGGCATTCAAAATCCATTGCTGATGTTTTTTTTGAGACTAGAAGCAAGGAAACAGGGTTAACAAAAAAAGAAGCTGCCCGTCGTCTTAAAAAAGATGGACCTAATCTTTTACCTCAAGAAAAACCTTATTCAAAAATACAGTTGTTTTTCAGTCAGTTTAATAATCCTTTAATCTACTTTTTGTTGATTATAGTTTTGATTTCTTTTTTCTTAAAGCACTACTTTGATTCTGTTTTTATTATTATTGTTTTGATGATTAATACCACCATTGGTTTTTATCAGGAATATAAGGCCAATGAATCATTGTCTCTTTTAAAAAAAATGATGAAAATCAAGGCCAGGGTTTTTAGAAATAGCAATGAGAGAGAAATTGACAGTGAAAGGTTAGTGGTTGGTGATGTGATTATCCTCAGGACAGGGGATAGAGTGCCTGCAGATGGGCGGATAATAAAATCAAAGAGATTGAAAATGAATGAGGCCAGTTTGACTGGAGAATCACAAGCAGTTGATAAACAAACAGTTGATAATCTACATAAAAATACTCCTGTTTCAGAAAGAACCAATATGGTTTTTATGGGGACGATAGTGGAAGAAGGACGGGCTTTAGTAATAATTGTAGCCACAGGCATTAATACAGAAATGGGTAAGATAGTGGCTCTTTTAAAAGAAACTAAAGAACGATATACGCCTTTTCAACGACAGATTAATTCATTAGCAAAGATAGCTGGTGTGTTTATTCTTTCTGTTATTTTTGTAATTGTTGTTGTTGGTGTTTTAACTGGGAAACCTTTTACTGATATATTTGTAGCTGCTTTGGCTTTGGCAGTCTCAGCAATACCAGAAGGATTGCCTCCAGCAATTACTGTGGTTTTGGTTTTAGGAATGAGGCGGATATTTAATCAAAATGGTTTGGTTAAAAGATTAGTAGCCGCTGAAACTCTGGGTGGGGTAACAGTTATTTGTACTGATAAAACAGGAACTTTAACTGAAGGTAAGATGCAAGTTAGTCATGTATTAACTAGTAGTAAGGAATTAATGGGTAATGATTTTGATGAATTTATTAAAGATGAAAATATTGAAGGCGCTGAATCTTATATCTTAGCCTTAAAGATTGCTACTTTGGCTAATGATTCTTATGTGGAAAATCCAGAAGAAGAATTAGAACAATGGATAGTTAGAGGGAGGTCAACAGAAACCGCTTTACTATTAGCAGGAATGCATTTGGGTTTGAATAAAAAGAAACTTGAAAAACAATATCCAATAATGGATAGAATCAGTTTTGAATCAGAAAATAAATTTACAGCTACTTTTCATAGGATAGAAAAAAACAAAAGCGCTCTTTATGTTGTTGGCGCCCCAGAAGAAATTATTGCCCGTTCATTTAATTTAGATATTGATGGAAGAAAAGTAAAATTAGGCACAGAAGAGGCTAATAAATTAATTGATAAGTTGGAAACTTTGACTAAAAAAGGATTGCGAGTGCTTGCTTGCGCTTATAGGAATTATGATGCTCAAACAGAATACAAAAACTTAATAGATTTAGTTGATGGTTTGTCTTTGGTTGGTTTTATAGCTTTAAAAGATCCTCTTCGCCAAGATGCAAAAGAATCTATCTTCATTACTAAAAAAGCAGGTATTCGGACAGTGATTGTAACTGGAGATCATAAATTAACAGCAAAAACCATTGCTGAAGAGATAGGCATTGAAGCCACTGAAGATAAGATAATAGAGGGAAAAGAATTAGAAACAATGAGTGATGAGGAATTAAGAGAGAAATCTAAATATGTGACAATTTATGCTCGGGTTTCGCCTTATCATAAGCTTCGTATTGTCAGGGCTTTACAATACAATGATGAGGTAGTGGCTATGTTTGGCGACGGAGTAAATGATGCCCCAGCATTAAAAACAGCAGATATTGGAGTTGCTGTTGGTTCAGGCACTGATGTGGCAAAAGAAGTCGCTGACCTGGTCTTAATTGATGATAACTTTAAGACAATTTTAAAAGCTATTGAACAGGGTAGGGTGATTTTTCAAAATATTCGTAAGCTTTTTATTTATATGGTATCAGATGATTTTGCTGAATTAGTTTTATTTTTAGGTTGCATGATAGTGGGGTTGCCTTTGCCTTTAATTCCAGCTCAAATTCTTTGGATTAATTTGGTGGTTAATGGTTTTCCAGATATTGCCTTAACAGCAGAGCAGGAGATTGAAGGAATGATGGAAGAAAAACCAAGAGATCCTAAAGAATCTATGTTAAACAAACCAATGAAAAAATGGATGATTTCTTTGTTTTTCATTTCTGGCTTAGCGGCTTTTTTCTTTTTCTTTGCCTTATGGAAATTTACAGGAGATTTGGGTTTGGCTCAAACAATGACTTTTGTTTTATTATGCTTAGATCCTTTACTTCTTATCTTTAGTATTCGTTCTTTAAAGAAAACCATGTTTAGAAAAGACATATTTTCTAATTGGTATTTAACTGGTGCCGTAATCATTGCTCTCTTTTTAATCTTAGTTGCCATTTATGTTCCGCCTTTGCAGAAAATCTTAGCCACTCAACCCTTAGGTGTTAGCGCCTGGATAGTGATACTATGTTTTAGTTTTATAGAGATTTTATTAATTGAGTTTTATAAACAGAAATATTTTATAACAAACAATCAAAAGGTCGTAATTAAAAAATTAAAAATATGGAAGGATTTATAGATTTTATTCGCAAACAAGGAGTGATTGGGTTAGCAATAGGGTTTATCCTTGGCGGCGCAGTTTCTAAGGTTGTTTCAGCCTTGGTTACTGATATCATTAATCCAATTCTTGGTTTGGTTCTTGGTGTGGCTGAAGGTTTAAAAACAGCAAGTTTTAATCTTGGTTCAGCTCAAATCCTATACGGGGATTTTATCAGTGTGATTATAGATTTTCTCATAATTGCTTTTGTTGTGTATTTTGGGTTTAAATGGTTGAAACTGGATAAGCTTGATAAGAAAGGTTAGATAAAAATTAAAACCGCCTTTGGGCGGTTTTTAATAATAAATAATTAAAATCTATTCTTCAGGTTTTTCTTGTTTTTTTGTTGAAATAGGGATAACTTTTAATTCTCCGTTAAAAGTAGTGATATTTGCTGTTCCTTTTTCTCTGGCGGTGATTCTGTCTTTTGCGTATTTTACTAAAACTTTGTATTCAATATTTGTTTCTGGGATTAAAAACTCATCACCGATATTTAAATTAATGAGGTTTGTTTGATTTTCTGATTGTTGTTCTGTTTCTGATGTTTTATCTATTTCTGGATTTATTGGTGCTTCCTGTTCATTATTATTTAAGGCCATTCCTTTTTCAGGTATATTTTCAAAATTAGGTTTAAACATAGATTTAGTTAAATATTCTTTGTTGAGATTATACAATAATTGTTTGAAAAATGCAATCTAAAAGATAGAATAAGTAGCTTGATAAAAAAACCATTTCTGGTATCCTTATTAAATATTATCGATATTTATCGATAAGGGTCGTTATTAAACATTAATTTTAAATTAAAAATGGATAATAACTTAGAAAAACAAAAAAGTATGCCTTTATTAGGTGATAAATTTCCAGAAATGGAAGTGGTAACTACTAGAGGCACAATGAAGTTGCCTCATGATCTTTCGGGTAAATGGTTTGTTCTTTTTAGCCATCCAGCAGATTTTACGCCTGTTTGCACAACAGAATTTGTGGCTTTTCAAAAAAGATATGAACAATTTAAAGAATTGAATTGTGAATTAATAGGCATGAGCGTGGATCAGGTTTTTTCCCATATCAAATGGGAAGAATGGATTCAAGAAAAATTAGATGTGGAGATTACTTTTCCCATTATTGCTGATACAGGACAGGTAGCTGATAAATTAGGTTTAGTTCATCCTGGAAAAGGCACTAATACTGTGAGAGCGGTTTTTGTAGTGGATAGTGAAGGTAAGATTAGAATAATACTGTATTATCCTCAAGAATTAGGTCGTAATATAGATGAGATTGTTCGTGTGGTTAAAGCCATGCAAATCGCTGATAAACACAAGGTAGCTATGCCAGCTAATTGGCCAGAAAATGAAATCATTGATGATCAAGTAATTATTCCTCCAGCAACTGATGTTCAAGCAGCAAAAGAAAGATTAGAAAGAAGTAAAAAAGGGGAATTTGAATGTTATGATTGGTGGTTGTGCTATAAGAAGCTAGGCAAATAGAAACAATAAGAATAAAAACGGGCTTAATTCTAAGCTCGTTTTTGTTTTATTAATCTTGACTTTGATGTTAGAATAATATAACATTAAGATAGATAAAATTAATAATAAAACAACAAAATGACATTAAAAAAATACAAAATTTATCGTTTAATAATTGTTATGCTGCTTTCAATATTGATTAGCGCTTCAGTTAGTTTACAAAACTATTATTTACCTATTATTTTTACGCTCATCGCTGGAATAGCAATGTATTATTGCTATACGCAAGTTCAATCTGAACAAGTTTTAGCAGATGAAAGAGATTATCATGTTGCTGGAAAAGCGTCTTACTACACAATTCAAATTTATAGCTGGATAGGCATTCTAGGGGCTTTTATTTTAATGGCAATACCTAAAGGACAAGGTTTTTTATATCTCTTAGGTCAATATTTAGCTCTTAGCGTTTGTTTCTTAATGTTTTTATATGTTTTATTGTTCAAGTATTTAAGTAAAAAAGACAATTAAAATGAAAAACAGGATTAAGGAATTCAGACAAAAGTTTAATTTGACTCAGGAAGAATTAGCAAATCAAGTAAAGGTCAGACGAGAAACCATTGTTTTTTTAGAACAAGGAAAATACAATCCTTCTTTAAAATTAGCTATGAATATAGCTAGAGTTTTAAAAACAAATATAGATAAATTATTTCTTAATGATTAGGAAATATGATTGCTAAGGTTTTGTGTTATAATATGTAAAATAAAGGATAGGGTATGAAAAAGAGAAAATTAAAAGGTGTGGCTGCATTAATTACCGTTATTTCACTCGGCTCTCTTGTATTTATCATTAGTTTATCAACGGCAGTTTTAACCTATTGGAGTATTCAAAATGTAAATGCTAATCAAAAAAGCTTAAGCGCTTATTATAGTGCATACTCAGGGATTCAAGATGCTTTAATAAGATTGGAAAGGAAGAAAGATTTTCTCGGATTTTATCATCTAAGTATTTATAAAGATAATGATGTTGGGATAAGTATTAATAAACAAGGAAATGAGATTACCATTACTGCTATAGCAACCATGGATCAATTTATAAAAAAGATAACAGCGATTTGTGATTTAGATCCAAATACAGGTTTAGTTGTGCCAAAATCTATTAAAGAAGGATAAAGTAATTTCTTTTTCAACTATTTACATTTTAAGATAAAAGTGTTATTATTTTAAATAAATCATTAGAAACTAAAAGGAGGAATATTCTAATGAATACTGTTCTTTTACAAAACAAAAATCAGGGTAATTTTTACTCCAAGGATTACAAAATCCTAACTCGTGAGGAAACCTTGAAATTATTTCAGAAAAAGGAGGCATTGGAAAAAAGAAACAAAAGAGAAGCAGCAGAAATAAGGAATTATCTCTGGGAAATGAACAGAAGGCTTGTTTTTAAAACAGCAAGTCGTTTTGCAATCATCTGTCCTAGAAATCTTCTAGGAAGCTTGGATTATGAGGATTTAGTTCAGGAAGGGTTATTGGGTTTGGAAGAAGCTATAAACCGTTATAAATGGAAAAAAGGGTTTGCTTTTTCTACCTATGCTACTTGGTGGATTAGGCATTATATTCTGAGAGGCATAGGCAATAGTTCTCAAACAATCAGAATCCCTCTTTCCTTAAGAGAGAAAATCATGAAGCTTAACAAGAAAAAAGAGGAAATTATCCATTCAGAAGGATATATTCCCACGGATCAAGAAGTAGGAAGAATGATGGGAATGAGTCATAAAGAGGTGCATACAATTAAGAAAGGAAAGGATGGAGTTAGTTCTGCGCTAATAAGATCTTTTGATATTGGATTTTATAATCCTTCTTTAGAGCAGGACCTGAAGCTAAGAGACAGGGAAGGGCTATTAGATGTTATAGCTGAACAAGAACAATCTGTGATAGCGCAGATAGAAGAAAAAGAATTAAGAGAAGAGATAAGGAAAATATTTAATACATATTTAACTAAAAAAGAAAAGATTATAATTATGGCCAGGTGCGGATTCTTTGAAGGGAGAATTTATACCCTTCAAGAAATTGGAAACTATTTTGGGCTGACTCGGGAAAGAATTCGTCAAATCCAAGAAGAAATTTTGAAAAAACTATACAAGGTTTGTTGCAAGAAGAATTTAGAATTATACTTTGACTTGTTTTAAAAGGAGGGCAAATTTAAAAAAGGCGCTAAAATATAGCGCCTTTTAAAATCTAATTTTGATATAAAGAATTGGGTAAGTTATAATAATAAATACAAATTTATTTCTCATTAGGTAAAATGAATCAAAAAATAGTAAAAACATTAGGGTTTTCATGGTTGGAAATAGATTTAGATGCAATAAAACATAATACACAAAGCATAAAAGAATTAATTGGAAAGCAAGTAAGGATTATGGGTATTGTCAAAGGCAATGGTTATGGACATGATGCTATAGAAGTATCAAGAATCATTTTAGAAAATGGTGTTGATCAACTTGGAGTTGCCAGAATAGAGGAGGCAATTATATTAAGAAAAAATAATATTAAGGCCCCAATATTGGTTTTGGGAGCAGTTTTAGAAGAACAAATAAAACTGTATTTGGATTATCAGATAATGGCCACTATTGGTGATATTGATAGCGCTAATAAGATTAATAAAATTGCTAAGAAATTTAACCAAAAAATAAAAGCACATTTGAAAATAGATACAGGAATGGGGCGTTTAGGTATAAAACCTTTTGAGGCAAAAGCTTTTTTTTCTAAATTAAAAAAATTACATAATATTGAAATTATAGGATTATTTACTCATTTTTCAACAGCTGATGAAAGCAATAAAGATTATACATTTTATCAATTTCAACTTTTTAAAGAAGTAGAGGATTTATTCAGTAGTCTTAATAAACCTAGCGCATTTTGTTCTCATGCAGCTAATAGTGGGGCCATATTAGATTTACCAGAAACTTGGTTAGATATGGTGCGTCCAGGATGTATTTTATATGGCTTGTATCCTTCTGTAGACATTGATAAAAAAATTAATTTAATTCCAGCATTAACTTTTAAAACCCGAGTGTTTTTTATTAAAAAAATTAAGGCAGGTAGTTTTATTGGATATGGCAATACCTATCAAGCAAAAAAAGATATTATTGTTGCCACTCTTCCTGTGGGATATGCAGATGGATATTCACGATTATTATCTAATTCAGGTCAGGTATTAATTAGAGGCAAATTAGCGCTAATTATAGGTAGGGTTTGCATGGATCAATTAATGGTGGATATTACTAATATTAATCAAGTAAAGATAGGAGATGAAGTGATTCTTTGGGGAGCACAAGCGCCAAAAAAGCTTAAGATAGCAATAGAAGATATTGGTGAAAAATTAAATACCATAGGTGAAGAAGTTTTACATTATACTGATAAAGCCAGGGTGGCCAAGTTATTTATTAAAGAAGGCAGGCCTTGGAAGGTTAAAAATATGTTTGGTGAATATTATTGTGAGATCTAGATTCTTTTTGATTTTGATAATTCTTTTGTTATAATTAATTAAATGAATATTATGTTATCAGAAATTATACACAATATTATTATTCCTTGGATTACTGGCCATGGGCCAAATATTTTAGCGACCATTGTTCTCGCTTTGATTTTGAGGAAATTTGGAAAGATTCTCATGGCAAGGATTATCAGGAGGGTTATTGTTATTGATTCTGCTTCTAAAAAAGAAAAAGAATCAGAAAAGAAAAGAGAAGATACTTTAATCCGTGTTCTTTCTTCATTATTAGATGTTTTGGTTTTTATTATTGCTGTGGCTATTATCTTGGAAGAAATAGGTATTGCCATTGGTCCTTTGTTAGCAGCAGCAGGAATAGCAGGCTTGGCTTTAGGATTTGGTGGTCAGTATCTTATTCGGGATTTAATTACAGGATTTTTTATCATTGCGGAAAATCAATACAGGATTGGAGATGTGGTTTGTTTTGATGGCACTTGCGGAAGTGTGGAAGATATATCTATGCGGATGACCACTCTAAGAGATTTAGATGGTGTAGTCCATCATATTCCCCATGGAGAAATAAAAAAAGTTTCAAACCTTTCTAAGTATTTTGCTAGGATTAATCTAGATGTTCGGGTGCCTTATGATTGCAATCTTGAAAAGGTTATTAAGGTTATTGATAAGGTTGGTGAAGATTTAGCTAAAGATCCAGAATGGGCAGATAAAATTTTAAAAACCCCTCAGTTTTTACGAGTGAATAATTTTGGAGAATCTGCGATTATAGTTAAGATTGTTGGCGAAACAAGAAGCTTAAAACAATGGGCGGTTACTGGAGAATTAAGAAAGAGAATTAAAATTGCTTTTGATAAAGAGAAAATAAAGATTCCTTTGCCTCAGGTAGTTGTTCATCAAGTAAAGGGGAAATGATTACTATAAAACCGCTTTTGAGCGGTTTTTGAAAATTTATTAACATTTTTAATTATGAGAATTCTTTGTTGGAATGTTAATGGCTTAAGAGCTATTCATAAAAAAGGGTTTTTGCAATGGCTAGAAATGGCTGATGCAGATATTGTTTGCTTGCAGGAAACAAGAGTGCTAAGAGAAGAATTACCAATAGAATTAATAGAAGTTGATGATTATGCTTTATACCTTAATCCAGCTGAAAAGAAAGGTTATGCTGGTGTTGGCGTTTATTCTAAAGAAAAACCCAAGCAGGTTGATTCTAAATTAGGCTTTGAACAATTTGACCAAGAAGGGAGGATTTTAAAATTAGAATATTCTGATTTTATTTTAATTAATCTTTATCTGCCTCATGGTGGCAGACAAAAAGAAAACTTAGGGTATAAATTAGAAGTTTATAATCATCTTTTAAAGTTTTTGAAAACAATTAAAAACAAAAAAGTTATTCTAACTGGAGATTTTAATATTGCTCATCAGGAAATTGATTTAGCCAGACCAGAAGAAAACAAGAACAGTATAATGTTTACAGAAGATGAAAGAAAACAAATAGATAAGATTATTCAATTGGGTTTTGAAGATAGTTTTAGAATCTTTCATCAACAAGGAAATAATTATACCTGGTGGCCTTATTTTGCCAAAGCCAGAGAAAGAAACCTGGGTTGGAGAATAGATTATATCTTTATCTCAGAACCTTTAGTTCCAGAGATAAAAAATGCTTTTATTCTTGATAAAATAATGGGTTCTGATCATTGTCCAGTAGGAATAGAAATATTTTAATTGAATTTTTCTATTTGACAAAAAGCTCTTAGGCGAGTAGTATATATCCATAAGCTTTTTTCTTAGATAATAAGAAAAAGAGAGCTTAACTCTCTTATCCTATAATTAAGTGCTAAACGGTAAGAAAGATACTGTCAGGCTATAGCTAAGGGGGTAGGTCGTAAATTAAATAATTTCGTTAAGTTAATTTAACGGGTAAACGTAAAAGATGAGCAATAAGCTATATATAGGCAGTCTTTCTTACGATACAAACGAAGATGGTCTTAGAGAATTTTTTTCTCAGGCTGGAACCGTTACTTCTGCAGTTATTATCACTGATAAAATGTCAGGCAGATCCAAAGGATTTGGTTTTGTAGAAATGTCTTCAGAAGAAGAGGCTAAAAAAGCCGTGGAGACATTAAATGGAAAAGAACTAGATGGAAGAACTCTTATCGTAGATGAAGCTAGGCCAATGAAGAAAAGCTTTTAAAAGTTTTTCTTTAAAAGAAAAGAGCTCTTAAATGAGCTCTTTTTTTATTTGTGGATAATATGGGGATATTATATAAGTTGGGAAATGATAAAAAAAGGATTAAACCTTTATTTAAGCGAAAAGTGTCTTAAGCTTTAATTGAACTTATAAGTGTTTTTTAAAGGTATTTAATGCTTGACTTAGTGGGGTTGAAAAGAGTAAAATGGGGGAAAGTGGATAGATGTGGATAACAGTGGGGAAAAGTATGTTTTTTGGGGATAACTAAAATATTGATTAAGATTAGAAGTTTGAATTTTAAATTGTTTTATTATGTTCATTGGTGAATATTCATATACCATAGACCCAAAAGGAAGAATAGCCATTCCTTCCAAATTACGAAAACAGCTTTTGCCTAATGCTGTTTTGACCAGGGGATTAGATAATTGTCTTTTTATTTTTTCTTCAAAAGATTGGCAACAAATGGCAGAGAAAATAAAAAGCCTTCCTTTGAGTCAGGCTAATTCTCGAGCCTTTGCTCGATTAATGTTAGCTGGGGCCATGGATGTGAAATTAGATAATCAAGGCAGAATTTTAATACCTGACTATTTAAGAAAATATGCTGGTTTAGGAAAGAAAATAGTTTTAGCTGGAGTTTATAATCGTTTGGAAGTTTGGGATGAAAAAGAATGGGAAAAATACAAACAGAAGACAGAAAAAGAATCAGGTAGCATTGCGGAAAAATTAGGTGATCTTGGAATTTGATTTTAGTATTATGCATGTTCCAGTTCTTTTAAAAGAAGTAATTTATTACCTTAATCCAAAACCTAATGAAAATTTTATTGATGCAACTGTTGGTGAAGCAGGACATTCATTAAAAATACTAGAACTCACTAGACCAAAAGGTAAGTTATTGGGTATTGATCTTTCATCTGAGACTTTAAAAAGAGTCACTGAATTAAAAAGTACAGATGAAAGTGTAAAGAATAGATTGATTTTAATCAATGATTCTTATATCCACTTAGAAAAGATAAATAAAGAGAATGATATTGGGCTAATTCAAGGGATTTTATTTGATTTAGGCATGTGTTCTTGGCATTTAGAATCATCAGGAAAGGGTTTTTCTTATCAAAAAGATGAACCTTTAGATATGCGATTTGATTCAAAACAAGATTTAACCGCAGCTGAGATTGTAAATTTTTGGGAAATAGAAGAGATAGAGAAAATATTAAGGGAATTTGGGGAAGAAAGATATTCTCAACGCATTGCCCTGGCTATCAAAGAAGCTAGAAAAAAAGAAAGAATTGTTAGCACTCAGCAACTAGTGGATTTATTAGCCAGAACTTTACCAAAAAATTATGACCAGAAAAGAATTCATTTTGCCACTCGAGTTTTTCAGGCTTTGCGCATTGCTGTTAATAATGAATTGGAAAATATTAGAAAAGGTTTGGAGCAAGCAATAAATATTTTACAAACCAATGGTCGGATAGTAGTAATTTCTTTTCATTCCCTAGAAGATAGAATTGTAAAAAACTTTTTTAAAGAACAATCTAAAATTAATAAATTACAAATTTTAACAAAAAAACCAATTATTCCCACCAAAGAAGAGATATTAAAAAATCCTCGTTCACGTTCAGCTAAATTAAGGGCAGCCCAAATAAATTAATTCAAAATCTTAAAACTAAATATTTATCATGACCATTATCTACAATTCAACTAAAAACAAAAACAGACAGGCAATGATTTTGAATTCTAAAAAGAGATTAACGCGAAATAATAAAAGAAAATGGCGATGTTTTGTTAATGATGCTGGTCAATATTTAGGGCATATTAAACTGGTCTTTTTATTTGTAGCCCCAATAATAATCATTAGTGGTTTTTGGCTTGTTTTATTTGGGCAGAATATCTCAGCTGATTACAAAATTATTAATTTGAAACAAGAATTAAATCAAATAGAAGATAATATCAATTATTTGAATGAACAAAGCGCAATAATAGTTTCTAGGGAAAAAGTAACTGAATGGGCAGAATTAAATAATTTTGTTAAGGCGCAGACAATTTCTTATTTAGACATGGGGAATAAGAATTTAGCTCAAAGGTAGGGGAAATTTATAATGGCCAGGAAAAATAAATATTCAAAATACAGGAATTTTTATCAAAAAAATAACAGAAAAGAGTATTCTTCCCAGGGAAGAATTTATTTTATTTACTTTCTTATCTTTGCTATTTTTTTAGGATTATTAGGTAAATTATATATCTTACAAGTTAAAGAACATTTTGAATATTCTCAAAGAGCAGAATCAACTCACCAGACAACTCAGGTCTTAACTCCTAAAAGGGGTTTGATTTATTGCCAGGATAAAGATAAAGACCATATCCCAGTAGCTATTAATAAAAAATATCTTTCCTTGTTTGCTGTGCCTAAGGATATAGAGAATCCAAAAGAAGTGAGTGAAACCTTAGCAGAAATAATTCCTTTGTCTTTTGATGCAATTTTTGAAAGATTGAATAAATCTGATGACCCTTATGAATTATTATTAAAAAAAATAGAAGATGAGGATTTAGTCAAAGAAATAAAGGAATTAGAATTAAAAGGCATTGATTTTGAAGAAAAATATGAACGTTATTATCCTTTTGAATCTTTTGCTGCTCAGACAATAGGTTTTATTGCTGAACAAGAAGAAGATGAGATAAAGAGAGGTCGTTATGGCTTAGAATTCTATTATGAAAAGATTCTTGCTGGGCAGACAGGTATTTTTCAAGGCATTAAAGACGCTTTTAACAGGTTAGTGCGCTCTAATTCATCTCAAGAAAAAAAAGAGATTGAAGGTATTTCTATAGAAACAACCATAGATAAAAATGTTCAATTTACAACTCAGAAAGCCTTAGAAGATTTAGTGGAAACTAGAAAGGCATCTAAAGGAACAATTATTGTGATGGAAGTTAAAACAGGAAAGATATTAGCTTTGGCTAATTGGCCCACATTTAATCTAAATGAATTTTCAGAAACAAAAGATTATTCTATTTATAGAAATTATGCTGTTGAAGAAAGATATGAGCCTGGCTCAGTGATTAAGCCCTTTACCATGTTTGCTGGTATTGATACAGGAGCAGTAACCCCAGATACAACTTATGTGGATAAAGGATATCATGATGTTGGTGGTTATCACATTATCAATTATGAAGGGCGGGTTTATGGTCAATCAACAATGCGCAAAGTTTTAGAGTTTTCTATTAATACTGGAGCTATTTTTGTAGCGGATCAAGTGGGTAGTGAAACTTTAAGGAATTATTTTACAAAATTCGGGTTTGGTGAAACAACAGGCATTGATTTGCCTAATGAAGTTATGGGTGATTTGTCTAATCTAGAATATCCAAAGGTAAATCCTAGTTATTTTGCCACTGCTTCTTATGGCGTAGGGATTTCTACAACCCCGATGGCTCTTATACGGGCTTTTGCTATTATTGCTAATAAAGGCAAGGCAGTAACTCCTTATCTAGTAGAAAGCACTAGGGATAGCGCAGGTAAAAGCATAGCTTTAAGTATCCCTGATTCTACTGATAGTGCTCAGCAAATTGTTAATGCAGAGTCAGCAGAAACCTTAACCTCAATGCTAGTAGGAGTTATTGAAAATGGATTTGGAGGTAATGCTAAGGTAAAAGGATACAGTCTGGCTGGAAAAACTGGTACGGCTTTTGTTCCTTTAAAAGATAAAGCAGGGTATACTGAAGAAGAAATTCATACTTTTGTGGGATTTTTCCCAGCTTCAGACCCAGAATACATTATCTTAGTAAAAATGGACCAACCTCAATGGGGAGAAGGAGCTGCCAGCCAAACTGTTACTTTGGCTTTTAGGGAAGTGGAAAGTTTCTTAATCAATTATTACAATATTCCTCCAGATCAGTTAGAATAAAATTAATACAAAATGAAAAGAAAATTAATTCAATACAAATTAAAATTCTTAGCCAAACTAATTTTATGGCGTTATAAGCCATTAGTTATTGGAGTTACTGGAAGCGTGGGGAAAACTTCTGCCAAAGAGGCGATTTTTACTGTGCTTAATAAGAAATACAAGGTAGCAAGAAATGTTTTTAATTTAAATACTGAAATTGGATTGCCTTTAACCATTATTCAAGGCAAGGATGCAAAAAGAAATGTATTGCTCTGGATTTATAACTTCCTTCATGCTTTAAGGCTTTTTATCTTTAAGAGCAAAAATTATCCTGAGGTTTTAATTTTGGAAATGTCCGAAGATGCTCCAGGGGTAATTAAGTATTTAGTTGATTTAGCTCAACCCACCATTGGTATTATTACTTTTATTGGTTCACCTCCAGTTCATTTGGAGCATTTTAAAAACACCAGTCATTTTATTGAAGAAATAAGCTATTTACCTCAGAGATTGTTATTAAAAGATACTTTAATTCTCAATGCTGACAATGAATCAGTTGCTGGATTAAGAGAAAAAACCATGGCTAAAACTATTTTCTATGGTTTTGATGCAAAAGCTGATGTAAAAGTAAGTAATTATAAGTTAATCTTCTCAGGTAAAGATTTGAGTAAAACAGGAATGAGTTTTAGATTAGAACACAAAGGTAGTTTTGTGCCTGTAAGAGTAAAAAATGTTTTTGGAAAACCTCAGGCTTATGCCTTAGCTGCTGGAGCTGCTGTTGGTTTGTCCTTAGGAATGAATTTAGTGGAAATAGCAGAAGCGATGAAAGATTATCAAATACCTGAAGGCAGAACTAAGTTTATGCCTGGAATTAACAATACCTGGATTTTAGATGATGCATATAATGCTAGCCCTGATTCAGTTTTAGCTTCTCTTGATTTAATAGAATCAGCTCCTGTTAAAAGAAGAATTGTGGCCTTAGGAGCTATGAAAGAATTAGGTAATTTATCAGAACAAGCGCATCAGCTTATTGGTTTGGCAATAGCAGAAAAAAATATTGATGTTTTTATTGGTGTTGGTGAAGAAATGATTAAAGCAAGAGAATCTGCTTTGAAAAAAAATCCTAAAATACAAACATTTTGGTTTAAAAACAGTGAACAAGCCAGAGAAACTATTAAAGAAATATTACAAAAAGGGGATTTAATTTTAATTAAAGGTTCTCGAGCCATGCAGATGGAGAAAATAACCCAAGAGATAAAGTTAGAAAACAATTAAAGGTTTTTAAGTTTTCTGGATAATACACATTGGTTATGGTATATTTTTAATATTGCCCTCATCGTCTAGTGGTTCAGGACGCCAGATTCTCATTCTGGTAACACCGGTTCGAATCCGGTTGAGGGCACGAGATTAATAGAAGTAGATAAAATTAGTTCTAGGGTGCCGTATCCTCTATTTAAATTTGGACAAGGCTTTTTAAGCAAAACAGATAATGAAAATTCATACAGATGAACAACTTGTTAATGCTTATTTAAAAGGTGATGAAGAATCATTAGAAATTTTAATAAAGCAATATTTAAAACCACTTTATAGTTTTGTTTATCGATATGTGAGAGATAGTCAAGAAACAGAAGATATTATTCAGGAAGTATTTATAAAAACTTGGCAAAATTTAAAAAGATTTGATCAACAAAAGAGTTTTAAAGCTTGGATTTTTGTTATTGCTAAGAATACCGCCATTGATTTTTTGAAAAAGAAAAAAGCAGTGCCTTTTTCAATGATAAAGAATTTTGAAAATGAAAATATTATTCAAGGAATTTTTGGATCAGAACCCAAACTAAATGAACTTTTTGAGCAGAAAGCAATGATAGAGATAGTATCTGTGGCTTTGGAAAAAATTTCATTAAAATATCGTCAAGTGCTATCTCTTTATTATAATAATGGTCTTACTTTACAAGAAATAGCAGGCACCCTGAAAGAGCCTGTTAATACCATAAAAACTCGTCATCGAAGAGGAATTCAGCTATTAAAAAAATCATTGGAAACAAAATGAACCCAAAAGGCTCCCTGATTCGTATTAATAGATAGGGAGCGATGAGGAAAGATTTTAAAAAACTTTTTTCTTACATTGAACCCGTAGATCCTCCTGCGGGTATTTTTGATCATATAGTTGCCGCAATAAGAAAGGAGCAGGAATTACAGAAAACAAAGAGATTAGCAATGAGTTTTTTTCTTCTTTTAGTCATTTCTTTGGTTACTACCTCTTTATCATGGGCGTTATTAGTAAATCAAGCAAAAAGTACTGGGATTTCTTATTTTCTTTCTATGGCAATTAGCGATTTTGGCGTTTTTATTATTCTATGGAAAGATTTTAGTATGGCAATTCTAGAATCTTTGCCAATCATAGGATTAACAGCATTTCTATTCAGTACAGGATTAGCTATCTTTACGCTTAGATTATTCCTTTTTAAGAAAAGATTATTACTAAAATATTTAATGCATGGCACTAATATCATTAATGTTTATTAAATAAAATAAATTTATTAAATGTTATATCTATGGATAAAGATTTAAATAATAATATTATAGAAAAAGAAAATAAAGAAAATAAACAAGATATCCTTAAGTGGGTCATTATTGGGCTTATTGGTTTTTCATTAATTGTTTTGGTATTTGGGGCAGGCATATTTGTTGGTGAATTAAAAGCGAGATCTTCTTATCTTTGGGCAGAGAGCTATCATAAGAATTTTGCTGGGCCCAAAGAAGGTTTTTTTGGTGATAATTGGCGAAGGTTTCCTTTTCCTGGTGAAGATTTTGTTGAAAACCATGGTGTCTTTGGTGAAATTATTCAAATTAATGAAGATAGCATTATTATTAGAGGGGGTAATAATTCAGAAAGATTGGTTGTTGTAAATGGTAACACTATTATTCAATTAGGTAGAGAAACTCTTAGTAAACAAAACCTTCAAGTTGGCGAAAAGGTTGTTATTATTGGCTCTCCAAATGAACAAGGACAAATAGAAGCTAAATTAATAAGAATTTTTAATGGTGAAGAATTAATTAATAAAGGCAAGCCTTCAATTTTTCCTTTTTTTAAATAAAAAATAATAAAAATAAATTATATTAGCATGATTTCAAAATTGTTTAGAAAAATAAAAGAGAGGAAGATAATAGTTATAATAATCATTTTAATAGTTGCTTTAGTAGGATATTTTGGATATCAAAAATTATTTAAAAAGCAAAACAATAAAGAACAATATATCACGACAAAAGTAGAAAAAGGGGATCTCGCTATCTCGGTTTCTGGATCTGGGCAGATAGTTGTTTCTGATCAGATAGATATTAAACCAAAAACTTCAGGCGAAATTACTTATGTTAATGTTGAAAAAAATCAAGAGGTTAAAAATGGAGTTCTTTTGTTTCAATTAGACACAAGAGATGCTCAGAAAGCTGTTAAAGATGCAGAGCTTAATTTGAAAAATGCTGAGACAAGCCAAGACATTGTACAAAAGACAGAAGAATCATTAGAAAGTGCTTGCAATAGTGCATTAGATAATTTAACAAATGCCTTTACGAGCTTATTTGCAATGAAGCCTGATCTTAAAAACATGTTTTTAGAAAGCAGCCAAGGAAATAATACCAATGATATTGATTATTATTTACACTTAGTTAATTTTTATCTTGATTCATATGGTAGTGATTTAGGTTTTTTAACCTTTTGGGGCAATGATTTAAATAATATTGCTGAAGAAAAATATAATGTGATTCAAAAAGAACTTGATTCTCTTTGGGAAAAGTATTCTGCATTGAGCTATGATTCTTCTTGTGTTGATATAGAAATAATAATTAATCAAACCTATGATATAGTTCGTTCTCTTTTAGATTTGGTTCGACAGTCTTCTAATGTTACAAAGCAATATCATGTGATTGTTGAAAAGGAACATTTAATCTCACCCATCTCAACAGTAATATCTGAAACTCACGCTTCAAATTTAACAGAATTTACTTCATCACTCAGTTCTCTTATGAATAATCTTTCTTCAGCCAAGCAATCACTCAAAGAAACAAAAGAAGCAATGGCTAATATAGGATTAGAAGTTGAAACCCAAAACAACACAATAAGTAAGCTTGAATATGCTTTAGCAGATGCTAAAGAAAATTTAGCTCAACATTATATTTATTCTCCTTTTAAAGGCGCAATTACAGGAGTTAATGTTAAAAAAGGGGACACAGTTTCTTCAGGCACAACTTTAGCAACAATTATTACTCAAGAAAAAATAGCTAAAATTTCTTTAAATGAAATCGATGCTGCTAAAATAAAAATTGGTCAAAAAGCTGTTTTATCTTTTGACGCTCTTTCAGGTCTGAGTATTTCTGGTCAAGTAATTGATTTAGATATTGAAGGGACAGTGAGTCAAGGTGTTGTCAGCTATGGAGTTACAATTGCTTTTGACGATGAAGAAGCACAAGTTAAGCCTGGAATGAGTGTGAGTGTAGAGATTATTACTGATTCAAGGCAAGGAGTATTAATATTACCTAATAGCGCTATTAATTATCGAGGAGACAATCCTTATGTTAATTTATCAGTTTCTGGAGAAATTAAACAACAAATGGTGGAACTAGGGCTTTCTAGTGACACTCATACTGAAATTATATCTGGTATTGAACAAGGCGATTTAGTAATTACGACAACCATAATTTCTAATAAAGCTGCAGTTGGCTCTACTTCTAATAATAATCAAAACCAAAGGTTTCAAATGATGCCAGGTATGACTGGTATGATGGGTGGTGATACGACAGGTCGGCCAACAAGGGGTTTTTGATAAGTGTATAAGTAAAATGATAGAAGTTAAAAATATTACTAAAATTTATCAATCAGCTAGTGTTGAAACAATTGCTTTAAAAGATGTTTCTTTTTCTATTCAAGAAGGTGAATTTGTTGCCATCATAGGTCCTTCTGGCTCAGGAAAATCAACCCTAATGCATATTTTGGGTTGTTTAGATACCCCAACAAATGGTCAGTATTTTTTAGAAGGAAAAGATGTTTCCAAGTTATCAGAAGCTGAGTTAGCTGATATTCGTAAAAACAAGATTGGTTTTGTTTTTCAATCTTTTAATCTTTTGCGAAGAACAACTGTTTTTAGGAATATAGTGCTTCCTTTAGTTTATGCAAATGTTCCTAAAAATAAGAGAGCAGAGATTGCTAAAAGATGCTTATTAGCCGCTGGCTTAACTGAAAAACATTTTTCCCATCTTTCTAATCAGTTATCTGGAGGAGAAATGCAAAGAGTGGCTATTGCTAGAGCTTTGGTTAATGATCCATTAATTATTTTAGCTGATGAGCCAACAGGTAATCTTGATAGTAAAACAGGGGATATTATCTTGGAAACCTTTAGGGATTTAAATAAACAGGGGAAAACAATTATTTTAATTACTCATGAGAAATATATTGCTGAAAAAGCAAAGCGAGTAATTTGCATTAAGGATGGGGAAATTGTTGAAGATGTCTTTAATCATTCTTCTTCCAAGGAAGTTAAAAAAATTAAAGAATAATAAAGGATTATGCTTATTAGTGATTTATTTGAAGAAACATATTTTGCCATTACAGCTAATAAAGCTAGGTCTGGTTTAACTATTTTGGGGATTGTTATTGGAATTGGTTCAGTTATTGCAATGGTGTCTATTGGTCAAGGTGCAGCTGGATCAATAAAATCTAATATTGAAGCAATGGGTCCTAATTTAATTACTGTAACTCCAGGATCACAGCAGACTTTTTCTCAAGTCATGGCTCAGAGAGGCAGTGCCCAGACTTTAACTATTGAAGATGGAGAAGCTATTGCTGAAAATATTCTTAATGTTCAAGCTGTAGCTCCAGAGCTTTCCCAGCGTTATCAAGCAGTATACATGGGGAAGAACACTAATACTCAAATAACTGGTACGACTTCTTCTTATTTATCAGTTAAAAATGTTGAACTAGCCTTGGGTTCTTTTATTTCTGAACTAGATACAAGATTAAGTTTAAAAGTAGCTGTGCTAGGACCTACCACTCGGGATGATCTTTTTGGAGAAGAAGTTGATCCTGTTGGTAAAACGATAAGAATTAACGGTATTAATTTTAAAGTTATCGGCATGACTCAACCTAAAGGCGGCACCTCTTTTGGTAGTCAAGATGATGTAATTTTTATTCCAATAACAACAGTTCAGAAATTTTTGGCCGGGGTTAATCATGTTTCTACTCTTAATGTTCAAGCTATAAGCTCTGAGGTGATGTCAGGAGTACAAAATAGTATCACAAACCTTCTCTTAAGAAGGCATAACATTAGCGATTCTTCGTTAGCTGATTTTAGCGTTATGTCACTAGAAGATATAACTGAAGCTGTTACTTCTATCACAAACACATTGACAATTTTATTAGCAGCAATTGCTGGAATTTCTTTGGTTGTTGGCGGTATTGGCATAATGAATATGATGATGACTACAGTGACTGAAAGGACTCGAGAAATCGGTTTGCGTAAAGCTGTTGGTGCGAAAAGATCAAATATTAGCTTACAGTTTTTGACAGAATCAGTTTTTCTTACTTTTATAGGTGGAATAATTGGGATCCTTTTAGGGATTGGTTTAGCTTATGCAGTGACTATTTTTACTGGAATGACAACTAAAGTTTCTTTGTACTCTATTATGTTAGCTTGTGGTGTCTCAACTACTATTGGTATTATTTTTGGTTATTGGCCCGCTCAAAAAGCGGCTAAGCTTAATCCTATTGATGCATTACGCTATGAATAATACAGAAAGGCTGCTTGTAACTGTTGCCATTTTTGTAGTTCTTTGATAAGCTGGTTCCAACTGAGTCTTGAATGGGGCACTAAAGTTTTTCCAGTTATGGAAATTAAAGCAAATAAGATTCATAAAACATACGGAATAATAACCGTACTAGATGGCATTTCTTTCTCTCTAGAACGAGGGCAGAAAGTAGGTCTCATTGGTTATAATGGCACTGGCAAAACAACACTTTTAAAGATTCTTGCTGGATTGCTTGAGCCTGATTCTGGCGAGGTGTTAGTGAGAAAAGGTGCAGTTATCGGTTATATGCCACAGGATGCAAGTTTAACTTCTAACAAAACAATTTCTGATTATGTACGACAAGTATCAGGTATGGCTGAACTGGAAGAGAACATGGAAAAATCAGCAGAAGCAATGATGGAGTATGAATGTCGGGATGGTTATGCATTTTATCATCGTTTAGATGTGATGTTAGCAGGGTTTGGGCTAGATGATATTCCCAAGGATCGAACAATTAACTCTCTTTCATCTGGTCAAAAAAGTAAGGTATTCATGATTGGAGTTCTTTTATCTGATCCAGATATTTTACTTCTTGATGAGCCAACAAATAATCTTGATTTGCCAGCTCTTATCTGGCTGGAAAATTTTCTTATGCGGAGTAATGCTACTTCTATTATTGTCTCTCATGATCGTCTCTTTTTAGATCGGATTGTGCGAGAGATTTTTGAAATTGATTGGCATACTCGAGCACTCAATATCACAAGCGGTCGGTATTCTGATTATCTGATAAGAAAAGAGAAAGAAATGGCAAGACAGAAACGGAGACATGAATCTCAGCAGGAAGAAATTAAGCGGCTTGAAGAACAAGCTAGGAAGAAAAAGCAAGAAGCAATTTCTGGTTCACACTATGTAGGTACTGATAGTGACAAGTTTTTACGTGGGTTTAAGCGTGATCGAGCAAGTAAATCAGGTAAGCAAGCAAAGGCTATTGAGAAACGCATTGAACAAATAGAGATTGTTGAAAAACCAGTTGAGAGAAATGTATTCCGGATTCATCTTCAACCTAAGAAGCCAGGAGGAACACGAGATATTATCCTTTCAAATGTAATAGCGGGTTATGCTGATGATGGTTTTAAAATTGGTCCTGTGTCTCTTTCTATCCCTTATGGTAGTCGCGTGGTAATTTTAGGCCTGAATGGCTCTGGAAAGACAACACTTTTACGAACTATAAGTGGTGAACTTTCAGCACTCAAAGGCAAGGTTAGTTGTGGAAATGCGCTTATCATTGGTAATCTTACTCAAGAACATGATAACCTTCCTCGAGAGAAAAGCATTAAGGATTTTCTCATACGACGATCTGGTCTTCAGGTTCAAGAAGCATATTCTCTAGCTGTAAAGTTTGGATTTAAAGCTACAGAAATTGATAAACCCATTTTAACTCTTTCGCCAGGTGGAAGAGCACGACTTCTTTTTGCTCTTTTTTCTGCACTTTCTGCTAATGTGCTCATCTTAGATGAACCTACCAATCATCTAGATCTTGAGGCGCTTGAAGCTCTTGAAGAAGTGATGAATCACTATGAAGGCACAATTATACTAGTTTCACATGACCGTCGTTTCCTAGAAAATTTTCACCCAACTGATACCTATATTCTTTTTAAAGGAAAACTCTTAAGGCAGGAAGGTTTCCAGGAATATTTGGCAAATGCTGAGCAACAAGCAAAGCGTTTGATCAGTATGATTTAAGGAGCTGTAGCCATGAGATCAACCTTTATAATCTAAAGCGGCAATAGTTAAAGTACTTATTTGCCGCTTTTTCTTTTTTAAATTCGATAAGGAATAGTTTGGTAATAAGGTTCAATAAGTATGATGTTGAATTTATTAATTTATAAATACAATCATATTATTTATATATTAAATAAAAGTAAATAGATTTTTTTTGAAATTTTTGTTAAAGTAAGTTTATATAAATTTAAAAGATTTCTATGAAATATGAATTTCTATAAAATTATAAATAAAATTAGAGAAAAATACTGGCTATTAATTATAGGTTGTTTTATTATTTCTTTAATTTTGAATTGGTTAGTTTTTGATAAAACAATTGCTAATTTTCCAGTAATTTTTCGTTCTAATGAGTTTGGAATTAATTTTTTAGGCCATCGTAATTTAACTTGGGTTATTCCGGCTTTGGGAATGATTTTTATTAGTATTAATTTTTGGCTTTCTGAATTATTAAAAATTAAAGATAAAGACTTGAGTTGGTTGCTGTTTTTTGCTAATATAAGTATTGCTGTTTTGATTCTTTTAATCAGCATTCAGATATATATTCTTAATAGATAAATAACAAGATTTAAAATTTATATTATGTTAGCTGTAGTAGAAACTGGAGGTAAACAATATCTTATTGCTCCAGGGCAAAAATTAAAAATAGAGAAAATAAAAGGAGTGCAAGTAGGGGATGAAATAATCTTTGATAAAGTACTTCTTTTTGCAGATGAAAAAGGTGAAATACAAATTGGCCGACCTTATATTATTGGTATGAAAATTAGTGCTAAATGTGAAGAAGAAGGTAGGTCTAAAAAGGTAATTGTATTTCGCTATAAATCAAAAACCAGATATACAAAGAAAAAAGGCCATCGACAGCCTTTTATGAAAGTATCAATAAAGGATTTAAAAGAAAAAGATCTGAAAGAAAAGGAAGAAAAAGATCTGAAAAAAAAGGATTTGAAGGAAAAAAAAGACGCTTAAGCGTCTTTTTTACTTTCTTCCTTCAAGAGCATTAACTAAGGTTTCTGCATCAGCAAATTCCACTTCTCCTCCCTGAGGCAAACCTCTTCCTAATTTTGTTATCTTAATATCTAAGTTTAGTTCTTTAATGGCTTTTTCTAAAGTATAAGTAGTTAAGTTTCCTTCAGAGGTAGGATTAAGAGCTAAAATTATTTCTTTTATCTTTTGTGGGGTTTTGGAAACTTTTTTAATACGAGTTAATAACTGATTGATATTTAATTTCTGTTTCTTGTTTTCATTTAGTTCAGACATCAAACCACCTAAGACATGATAAAGACCACGGTATTTATTTGTGTTTTCTATAGAGATAAGATCTGTTTCTTTTTCAACAACACAGATAAGGCTTTGGTCTCTTTGTTTTTGACGGCAAATTTTACATAGCTTACTTCCAGTTGATTCTTTCTCTGAGATAAAAAAACAACTTGGGCAAATTTGGGTTTTAGTGAATAAATTGGTAAAAGCGCGATAAAAAGCATGTTGAGTTTCTCTTTTTTGATGCAATAACCAAAAGGCAAGGCGGGTTGCTTGACGAGGACCAATGCCAGGTAATTGACTAAAAACCTGAACAAAATCTTTTATGGGTTTTGGAAGATCCATTGTAATTGTTAATTTATTCTTCTTCTGGTTGATAAATATCTTCTTCTTTTTCCAAATTGCGGAAACTGGCTAATTGTTCATTAAAATACAGATTAGCTACACCTAGAGGTCCATTTCGGTGTTTGGCAATTCTAATTTCTGCTATATTTTGCTTTTCTGTATCTTCTCTGTATCGGTCTTCTCGGTAAACAAAGAGGACCACATCAGCATCTTGCTCTAAGCTGCCAGTTTCTCTTAAATCTGAAAGTCGGGGGATGCAAAGAGGACCTCTTTGTTCAACAGCTCTAGAAAGTTGAGAAAGAGCGACCACAGGAATATTTAATTCCCTAGCTAAGGCTTTAAGAGAACGAGATATTTCACTGTATTGCTGGACAGTGCTTTCTCTGGTAAGCGTAGGGGTAATAAGTTGAATGTAGTCTATAATAATCATTCCTAAATCAACTTGGGCTTGCAAACGACGAGCCATGGTTCTAATTTGCATTACAGTTGGTGAAGGAATGTCATCAATAAATATTGGCGCTTCAGCTAAACGAGATAAGGCGTCCTGAATAAGAGTAAAATCATTTGTTTCTCCAGCAGTTGAAAGAGCGCCAGTTCTTATCTTCCATAAATCTACTGTTGATTCAGCAGCAATTAAACGATCAACTACTTGTTCTTTTGACATCTCTAAACTGAAAATACCCACTGAAGCATTTTCTCTTAATGCAGCATAACGGGCAATATCTAAAGCTAAAGAAGTTTTTCCCAAAGAAGGACGACCGCCAATAATAATTAAATCAGATTTTTGCAAACCAGCTAATTTATTATCTAGGTCATTGAATCCAGTGCCAACGCCTCTTAATTTATCACCTCCTTTGTGTAATTGGTCTATGCGGTCAAAGGCTTTAATTAATTCTTCTTTTAAAGTGATAAAATCATAGCCAATTGATTTTTGAGAAATGGAAAAAATTATTTGTTCTGCCTTATCTAATACTTGATTAATATCTTCTGATTCTTGCCAACCTAATTCAGCAATCTTATATGAGGCAGCTATTAAATCTCTTAAAACTCTTTTTTCATGCACAATTTGACCATAATGACTCACATGAGCACTACTAGGAGTTTTATTAACTAAAGAGGTTAGGAAACTAGCGCCTCCTGTTTCTTCTAAAAGTTTTTTTTCTTTAAGACGATTAGTAACTGAAAGAACATCTATGGGCGCATTTTTTTGGTATAAATCTAAAATGGCTTCATAGGTCATGCGATGTTCAGGTTTATAAAAATCTTCTGGATATAAACTATCAGCTACTTTTGCAATAGCGTTTTTGTCAATCATTAAGGCTCCGAGAACAGATTCTTCAGCCTCAATGTTTTGTGGAGGCAGTTTGTTTTGAATTATTTTTGAATTGTTTTCTGCCATAAATATTTAAATTTTATTTTTTGGTTGAATAATCGTTCCTTCTTTAGTGTCGTTTACAGAAAATCCCAAGGCTTCTATTTCTTTTCTTATCTTATCTGCTTCTGTCCATTTGGCTGATTTTCTCATTTTTTCTCTTTTTTCATTTAATAATTGTATTTCTTGAGGTAAAGGAAAAACCTTAATTTTATCCAAACCTAACCCAAGTATTGTATCAAAAATTGAAGCTAATTGATATGTTTGTTTTGGATCTAATTTTTCTTTGTAATATTTTTTTATTAATTTCCAAAAAACCGCTAAAGCTTGAGGGGTATTTAAATCATCATTAATAGCTTTTTTAAATTCTTTCTGCATATCTATTAGAACAGGAGAGAGCTTAATAGATGAATTAGGTTTAGCTTTTAGCAAACAATGATAGATAAAATTAGAAATATCATTTAATCCTTGTTGGGCATTGTTTAGAGCTTGCCAGGAAAATTCTAAAGGCTTTCGGTAATGAGCATTTAAAACAAGATAGCGATAAGATAATGGGGAATAACCCTTTTTTTCTAAATCATCAATTAGAATTACATTACCAGTTGATTTTCCCATGCGTAAATCTTTTAAAATCAAAAATTCTCCATGAAGCCAATAATTAACAAATTTTTTCCCAGTAGCTGCTTCTACTTGAGCAATTTCATTAGTATGATGAATAGGTATTAAATCACTGCCGCCTGCGTGAATATCTATGGTTTCTGCTTGTTCTGGAATAAAGGTTTCATTCTTAAACGCATTACCTAAATATTTTAAATTAATAACTGCGCATTCTATATGCCAACCTGGAAAACCTGTTCCCCAAGGTGAAGGCCATTCCATTTGTCTTTTTTCATTAGGAGATGAAAACTTCCAAAGAGAAAAATCAGTGATGTTTCTTTTTTCTGGGGAAAGTTCTATTCTGGCTCCAGCCTTAAGAGTTTTATTCAGTTTATCAAAATCCATATTAGCCAGTTTTCCATAATCTTTGGATTTAGAAGTGTCAAAATAGATTCCATCTTTGGTTTTATATGTATAGCCTTTTTTTTCTAAAACTTGGATTAAAGAAATATTTTCCTTGATATATTCTGTTGCTGGAGCAATGATATTTGGAGGTAAGATATTTAATTTCTCACAATCTTTTAAAAAAGCTTTGGTATAAAATTCAGCTATTTGATAAGCGGATTTCTTTTCTTTTTTTGCTGTTTTTTCTATTTTATCTTCCCCAGTATCAGCATCTGATGTTAAATGACCAACATCAGTAATATTCATTAGATGATTTACTTGATAATCATTGAATAACAAAGTTCTTTTTAAAATGTCTTCAAAGACATATGTTCTTAAATTACCAATATGAGCATAAGAATAAACAGTCGGGCCACAAGTATAAAGCCCAACTTTTCTTCCTTTTAAAGGCTTAAAAGCCTCTTTTTTTCTAGTTAAAGTGTTGTATAAATTAAGCATTAGATTAAAAAACTTTTGAATAATTTATTATTTTTCTAATTTTACCATGAGGCATAAACCCAGGCAAATTGATTCGGGGAAAGAAAGGGGATGAGAAAAGAGGATTTAAAATAGATTCTTAATTAGCACTCTTGACTTTTGACTGCTAAATAGTAAAATATAGGATAGTTTTAATGATTACTAAAATTACAATAGAAAATACAGGGCAAGACAAGGATAGAAAAGAAATTATCCTTGAGGTTTTAGTAAAAGAATATCTTCAAACTGGAGAACCAGTGGCTTCTGATGTTCTAGGTGAGAAATATGAATTGGGGATTAGTTCAGCAACAATCAGAAATTGTTTTGTGGTTTTAACTGAAAAAGGTTATTTACATAAACCCTATATCTCTAGTGGCCGAGTGCCAACTGATAAAGCTTGGAAGTTTTTTATTGAAAAAATATTTAAAGAAGATGATGATTTTTTAAATCATTGGGAAAAAATGTTTTCTGACCAACTGGCAAAAGTTAAATTTAAACAAATTGAAAATCAAAAAAACAGGAGAAAGATAAAAGAATTAGTAGAGTTGATAGCAGATAAAAGTCATTCTTTTAGTTTTTGTTATTTGATACAGGAAAAAGAATTAATCAAACAAGGTTTGAAATATATGTTTTCTGAAATGATAGCTGAAGAATTGTTAAGTTTGGAGTTATTGCAAGAAATAGCTGAATCTTTAGAAAGATTAGAGATAAAATTAGAAAATATGAAGATAGAAGAAACTCCTTTAATATTAATTGGTAAAGATAATCCATTTATTAAGTCAGATCAATTCAGTTCTCTTTTAACAGCAATTTCCCAACCTAAGGCTATTTTTGGTATTCTGGGTCCTAAAAGAATGCCTTATGAAAGGAATATTGCTATTTTAAGAGCTTTAACTAATTTAACAATATAAATTTATATGCCTAAGAATAAAAACAAAGATCATTTAGAAACAAAAAAAACTGAGCATAAGAAGAAAGATGATAAGTTTTCTAAAGAAATAGAAAAATTAAAAACAGAAAGAGAAGAATATTTAGAAGGATGGCAAAAAGAAAGAGCAGATTTTAGTAATTATAAAAAAGGAGAAGAAGAAAGATTTAAAGAAGTAAGAAGTTTTTCAAATGAAAGATTGATTAAATCCTTAATTACTATTTTAGATAGTTTTAATTTGGCTTTACAAAGTTTCACTAGGCAAGCACAAGAGGAAGAACAAAATGAAAACTATATAAAAGGCATTGCTTTAATCAAAAGCCAATTAGAAGATATTTTACAAAAAGAAGGAGTAGAGATAATCATTGCTAATCCAAGAGATGTTTTTGATCCAACCTATCATGAGGCAATAATGGAAGTGGAAAAAGAAGGTTTTGATTCTCATGTAATTGTTGAAATGTTAGAAAAGGGATATCTTCTTAATGGAAAATTAATTCGTCCTTGCAGGGTATTGGTCGCCAAGGATATTAAAAAACAATAATTTAACAAATTTAATTTAAACAATTATGGCAAAAATATTAGGAATAGATTTAGGAACAACTTTTTCAGCAATGGCCACGATAGAAGGAGGCCAACCTAAAATTTTAGAAAATTCAGAAGGTGAAAGAACCACAGCTTCTATAGTTGCTTTTTCTAAAAGCGGTGAAAGATTGGTTGGAGCTATGGCTCGGCGTCAAGCAATTACCAATCCTAAAAATACAATTTATTCAGTTAAAAGATTAATTGGCAGGAAGTTTTCTGACCCTGTAATCCAAGGAGATAAAAATCTTTTATCTTATGAGATTAGAGAAGATGATAATGGAGGGGTGGAAATTAAAATGGGAGATCAATGGTATAAGCTTCAAGAAATTTCCGCAATGGTTTTACAAAAATTAAAAACAGATGCTGAAGCCAAATTAGGTGAAAAAATAACTGATGTGGTTATTACTTGTCCGGCCTACTTTGATGACAGTCAAAGAAAAGCCACTAAAGAAGCAGGAGAGATAGCAGGCTTTAATGTTAAAAGGGTAATTAATGAACCTACAGCAGCAGCTTTGGCTTATGGTTTGGAAAAGAAAAAAGACCAGGAAATAGCGGTTTTTGATTTTGGCGGTGGTACTTTTGATATTTCTGTTCTCTATGTTACACCAGACACGATTGAAGTTAAGGGAACTGGTGGCGATACACATTTAGGTGGAGATGATTTTGATCAGAAGATAATGGATTGGGTCATTCAGAATTTTAAGAAAGACGAAGGCATAGATTTGAGCAAAGATCCCTTAGCTTTACAAAGAATAAAAGAAGCCTCAGAAAAAGCCAAAAAAGAACTTTCTTTTACCAATCAGGTGGAGATAAATCTTCCCTTTATTACTTCTGATAGTGCTGGGCCAAAGCATCTTTCTTATTCTTTAAGCCGTTCAATGTTAGAGGAATTAGTAGAAGAATACATTAAAAAATCAATAGAAATAACTAAACAAACAATAGAAGAATGTGGTTTACAGGTTTCTGAAATAGAAGAAGTGGTTTTGGTTGGGGGTCAAACAAGAATGCCTAAAATTCAAGAAGAGGTAAAAAAACTATTCAATAAAGAACCTAATAAAGAAATTAATCCTGATGAAGTAGTGGCTATAGGGGCTGCAGTTCAGGCAGGAATCTTAGGTGGAGAAATGAAAGATGTCTTACTTTTAGATGTTACCCCTCTTTCTTTAGGTATAGAAACCTTAGGTGGAGTGGATACGGTTTTAATTCCAAAAAATACCACTATTCCTGTAAGCAAGAGTCAGGTATTTTCTACCGCCACTGATAATCAAACATCTGTTGAGATTCATGTTCTTCAAGGTGAAAGACCAATGGCAGCAGATAATAAATCCTTAGGTCGTTTTATCTTAGATGGAATTCCTTCTGCGCCTCGAGGTATGCCTCAGGTTGAAGTTAATTTTGATTTGGATGCTAATGGAATTTTAAATGTCAAAGCTAAAGATAAAGCTACAAATAAAGAACAATCAATTAGAATTGAAGGCTCTTCTGGTTTATCAAAGGAAGAAGTAGAGAAATTAAAACAAGAAGCTGAAGCTCATAAAGAAGAAGATGAGAAGAAGAAAGAATTGATAGAAGTAAGGAACAATGCAGAAACTTTACTGTATAGCGCTGAGAAAAGCTTAAGAGAAGCCGGAGATAAAATTCCAGAAGATAAGAAAACCAAAGTTGAAGAAAAAATAAAAGAACTGAAAGAAGTTTTGGCAAAAGATGATTTAGAAGAGATAAAAAACAAAACAACAGAATTTTCTCAGGTTTTATCAGAAATGGGAGAATATCTTTATAAAACACAACAAGAATCTTCAGAACAGAAACCAAATGAACAAGAAGGACAAGAAAAACAAGAACCAGAAGATAAGCCTAAAGACGCTGATTTTGAAGAAAAAGAATAATCTGTTTGCTTGTTATTAATCCTGTGATATAATTTTATTAATGCCTCAAGAATCTAATCTCTATAAAGCTTATAAGTTAGCTCATAGCGATAGAGTTTTACTGATTAAAAAATTTATCTTAGCCATTGTTATTATTGTTTGTTTTGGACTAGGTTCTGTTTATATTCTTAATTGCTTAAATAATTTTTCTAGTTTTAATTTAACAATGGCTATTTTGTTATGGTCAATTGGAGTTTTCCTATTGCCCATATTTTTTTTGGTATTTGATTTGCCTAATTTTTTGCTTTGGAATTTAGGCATTAGTTTGGCGCCTTTCTTGTTTTTCTTGTTTAAAGGCCAATGGAATGTTTATTTCTTTGTTATTATTGGTTTAGTGTACCTATTGTTATTGATTTCTAGGGCATATATGAAAAATGAAAGCAATAATTTATTAGAGCTTAACTTGAGACGTATTGTTTTCAGAGGTTCATTTTTTCTGCTCTTGGCTTTAGTTTTTGTGTTTGTTAGTTTAGTTTATTCTCAGAATAAATTAGATCTTCTAGAAGAAAGCTCAGAAAAGCTAATAGAAACGATTATTCTTCAAATTGAAAGCGCCCAAAACATTGTTGATGTTGAATCAACTGGAACCATAGATAGTATTTTAAAAAACTATTTAGAAAAAGAGGCAATTAATTTAGGAGAATTGGATTTAAGCACCCTTGAAACAGAAGAGATTAATTTAGAGAATATTGAGATTAATAATATAGACAAGGAAACTTTGTTAAAAGAAATGAAGACTAATCTTTCTGATTTGCTAAATGTTCCTTTAACTGGCGAAGAGAAACTATCTTCCTTGATAGTGGATTGGGTAAAAAATTATTGGCTTAATATTTCTTTGCCAATGAAATTTATCTTAGTGATTATAATCTTTGTTTCCTTAATGAGTATTTTAAAGGTTGTAAATTTGGTGTTTTACCCGATTCTTGTTTTTTTTAGTTGGGTTTTTCTTCAAATTCTTTTATCAATAAAGTATTTGACTATTAAAAAGATAGGCGTTGAGAAACAAGAATTGAATATTGCTTTTAAATAAAGAAATTGATATGAAAGACTATTATGAAATCTTAGGTATTGGTCGTAATGCCACACCTGAAGAAATAAAAAAAGCTTTTTATAAATTAGCACATAAACATCATCCTGATAAAGGAGGTGATGCGGAAAAATTCAAAGAAATTAATGAAGCTTATCAGATCTTATCAAACAAGGAGAAAAGGGCTCAATATGATCAGTTCGGCAGGGTTTTTGAAGGTCCTGGTGCTGATTTTAGAGAAGGTTTTGCTGGTGGGTTTGATTGGTCAGGTTTTAATTGGCAAGGAGGTGATTTTCAATCTCCTTTTGGTTTTTCAGCTGGAGGCATTGATTTAAATGACATCTTAGCTGATTTTTTTAGAGGAGCAGCTGGAATGGATTCAAGGAAAACCAGGTATCAGAAAACAAGCGCTAATAAAAAAGGTAATAATATAGAAGTTAGTTTAGAGATTAATTTAGAAGAAGCAGCCTTTGGTATTAGAAAAGACGTTTCTTTTAAAACATATCTTTCTTGTGAACATTGCCAGGGAAAGGGTTATGAGCCTGGCTCTAAGTTAAAAGAATGCGCTAATTGTAAAGGCACAGGAACAATTAGACAGTCACGCCGGACATTTTTAGGGGAAATTACTCAAATAATAGAATGCCCAAAATGCAAAGGTAAAGGCAAAATTCCAGAAAAACCTTGCAAGAAGTGTGGTGGTGATGGTCGTTATTATGGAAATAAAGAAATCAAGGTGGATATCCCTGCTGGTATTAGAGATGGAGAAACAATTAGGATTAGGCATGAAGGAGAAGCGGGGTATTTAGGAGGTTTAAGTGGTGATTTATATATCAGAATAATCATTAAGCCTCATGAAAGATTTGAAAGGCAAGGAGATGATTTGTATATATCTTTAGGAATATCTTTTACCGAAGCAACCTTAGGTAGTAAAAAAGAAATACAATTACTTGATAAAAAAGATGTTTTATTCAAGATACCAGCAGGCACAGAATCAGGAGAAATCTTTCGCTTAAGAGGTAAGGGGATTAAACATTTTAATGCTCCTGGTCAAGGCGACCTTTATGTAAAAGTAAGAATAAAAACTCCTAAAAAAGTTTCTACTAAAGTTAAAAAACTTTTAGAAGATTTGGAAGAGGAGTTAAAGTAAAATAATAATAAAAAAATATTATGAAAAATTTTACAAGTTTAATTAAAGAAACTTTTCATATTTATAAGTTAAAATTAAAACCTATATTACTGCTTGTTTTTTTGGAAATTATTTTAGGAGCCATGATTATATTAGTGATTTTTGGCTCTATATTTAGCGCTTTAATGCTTAAAGGACAAACTAGTTCTCTTGCGATAATAATTCAGAAAATTCTTACTTATTTCTTTCTCTTTTTTCCTTTTCTATTTATTTTTTGTTCTCTCTATTTATTAGTAGCTTCTTTAGTATTAGTTATGAAGCCTGTTGGGGTTTCTTTAAAAGAAGTGTTTAAAGAGGCTTGGAAAAATTATTGGAATTATTTGATAATAGGTGTATTGGTATCTATTTTTGTATCTTTGGGTTTTGTCTTTTTAATAATTCCTGGATTAATTTTATCTATTTATCTATCTTTTTCTTTATATGTTTATATAGATGAAAAAAGAAAAGGTATGGAAGCTATAAAAAGAAGCTGGAATTTAGTTAAAGGTAATTGGTGGCAAGTTTTTGGTAGAAGGTTGATGTTAATCATATTAACAATCATAATAGCTATAGGAATAAATGCACTTGGTAAAAATTATTCTGGTCCTTTTCTTAATCTCCTTGGTTCTTTTATTGGTCTTTTAGTGCAAACATTTGGTTCATTTTTCTCTATGATTTATATATATCTAATTTATTTAGATCTTAAGAAATCTAAAGAAATACAAACAGCAGTTCCTTCAATTGAAGAGAAAGTTTCTATATAATAAAACAGATGATGACCCTTATGAATTTTATATTTAATAGTGTTGTTTTAGGATTAGCTATTGGTTTAGTGATAGCTGGAATTTTATATTTCTTCTTAATAAAAAAAGGAAAACCTAAAAAAGAAGATGAACAATCTCTTTTGTTGTTGCAAAATCAAATTCAAGAGATAAATCGAACTCTTGATCAAAAATTAGGAGAGATTCCTAATGTGATTCAAAATCAATTTGGACAAAGCGCTAAGATTATCAGAGAGGTAACAGAAAAATTAACTAAATTAGATGAAACTAATAAACAGGTAGTTAATTTTGCTGATCAGCTTAAAAACCTTCAAGATATTTTAAAAAATCCAAAACAAAGAGGAGTTCTAGGAGAATATTATTTAGAAACAGTTTTAAAAAATGTTTTGCCACCTGGGACTTATCAAATGCAATATGGATTTAAAGAAGGCATAATTGTTGATGCAGTGATTTTTATAAAAGATAAGATTATTCCTATTGATTCTAAGTTTAGTTTAGAAAATTACAATCGTCTTTTAGAAACTAATGATGATGCTGAGAGGAAGAAACTAGAAGATAGTTTTAAATCTGATTTAAAAGCCAGGATAGATGAAACAGCTAAATACATTAAACCAGAAGAAGGGACTATGGAATTTGCTTTTATGTTCATTCCTTCAGAAGCAATTTATTATGATTTATTGATTAATAAGATTGGAGCAGTTAAAGCGAATACTCGAGATTTAATAGAATATGCTATGGGTCAAAAAAAAGTGATTATTGTTTCCCCAACTTCATTCTTAGCTTATTTACAAACAGTGCTTCAGGGGTTAAGGGCTTTGGAAATAGAAGAATCAGCTAAAGAGATTAAAAAAAGAGTGGAAGAATTAACAAGGCATTTGACAAGTTATGAAACCTATATGCAAAAATTAGGCAATCATTTAGGCACTACGGTTAATATGTATAATTCTGCTTATAAAGAATTTGGCAAGATAGATAAAGATGTTTATCGGATATCAGGAAAGAAAATAGAATCTGACATCTTGGAATTAGATAAGCCCAAAGCAGAATCAGAAGAAACAGATATTGACAGCGAGTAATTTTTGAGTAAAATAGTAATTAGCAATTAAAGTCGAAGATTGCTAAATAGAAAAATATTGCTTAAAGCTTTAAAAAGCTTTTATTGATTTTTTAGCAATATCTTTCTCTTAAAATAAATTTAGTAAAATAACAATGAATATTAAACCATTATTTAACAATATTTTCGTAGAAGCTGTTAATGAAGAAAAAACCACCAAAGGCGGTATTTTTATTCCTGAATCAGCTGAAGAAAAACCTGGTGTTGGTAAAGTGATTGCTGTTGGTCCAGGAAAAACTAATAATGAAGGAAAATTAATTCCTTTAAATATAAAAGTAGGGGATAAGGTTTTATTTACCAAATATGCTCCTAATGAAATCAAAATAGATGAAAAAGAATATTTAGTTATCAAGGAAGATGATGTTTTAGCAATTATTGAAGAGTAGAATCTTTATATGAATTAAAAATAAAAATTAAAAACTATTATGGCAAAAAATATTATATTTGATGAAAAAGCTCGTCAATCTCTTAAAAGAGGGGTTGATAAATTATCTCAGGCAGTAAAAATTACTCTTGGGCCTAAAGGTTCTAATGTAATCTTGGACAAAGGATATGGCTCACCAACAATTACTAATGATGGGGTAACTATAGCTAAGGAAATAGAATTAGAAGATAAAACTGAAAATCTAGGCGCTGAGGTTTTAAAACAAGCAGCAGAAAAAACGAGTGATATTGCTGGAGATGGTACGACAACAGCTATTGTTTTAGCTTGGTCTATGATTGCCGCTGGATTAAAAAATGTTACAGCTGGGGCTAATCCTTTAAGCATAAAAAGAGGCATTGATAAAACAGTAAGAATTATTGTTAAAGAATTAAAGAGTATTGCTCAAAAAGTAGAAACTCATGAAGAAATAGCTAATGTCGGAGCTATTTCAGCAGATGATAGAGAGATAGGAAAGTTAATTGCAGATATATTTGATGAGGTTGGAAAAGATGGAGTAATTACTATTGAAGAATCAAAAACCCTTGGTTTGTCCAAAGAAATTGTCAAAGGATTGCAATTTGATAAAGGATATATCTCTTCATATATGGTTACTGATTCTGAGAAAATGGAAGCGGTTTTAGAAAATCCTTCTATTATTATTACTGATCAGAAGATAACAAATATTCATGAAATTCTACCTTTATTAGATAAAATTGTTCAAAGTGGTAAAAAAGACCTTTTGATTATTGCTGAAGATGTGGGTGGTGAAGCTTTGGCAACTTTGATTATTAACAAACTTCGAGGGACTTTTAATATTGTAACTGTAAAAACTCCTGGATTTGGCGATAGTAAAAAAGAACTTTTAGAAGATATTGCTATTGTTACTGGTGGTAAGGTTATTGCTGAAGAATTAGGGATGAAATTTGATAAAGTTGAATTAGATGAGCTTGGTGAAGCTAGGAGAGTTGTTGTTACCAAAGACAATACAACAATTGTTGAAGGTAATGGGCAAGTAGATGCTATTCAAAATAGAGCTAAGCAAATAAGAAAAGAAATGGAGATTAATGAATCAGAATTTGAAAAGGAGAAATTAGAAGAAAGATTAGCTAAATTATCAGGTGGGGTAGCTGTTTTGAAAGTTGGCGCAGCAACAGAAATAGAGCAGAAAGAAAAACAACATCGAGTAGAAGATGCAGTCAGAGCAACTAAAGCAGCTTTAGAAGAGGGTGTGGTTGCTGGTGGAGGCATTGCTTTACTTAGAAGTGTTAATGTATTAAAATCTAAAGAGATAAGCTTTGAAGATGAAGATGAAAAAGTAGGTTTTGATATTGTTTGTAAGGCCTTAGAAGAACCAATTCGCCAAATAGCAGAAAATGCTGGGAAAAATGGAGATGTGATTTTAGAAGAAGCTAAAAAGCATAAAGGCAATGAAGGTTTTGATGCTCAAAAAGGAGAATTTGTTGAAATGTTTAAATCAGGCATAGTGGATCCAACAAAGGTAACCAGAAGTGCTTTAGAAAATGCTGCTTCAGTAGCTGGAATGTTCTTAACAACAAAAGTAGTAATTACTGATATTCCAGAAAAGAAAGATGATTTAGGAGGCGCTGGTGTTCCAGGAATGGGTGGTATGGGAATGCCAGAATATTAAAAAACAATTAACAAATAAAAAACATGACTATTTTTTGGATCGTTTTAATAGCTTTAGTCGCTTTTGCTATTGTTACTTATAACTCTTTAGTAAAATTAAGAATAAGGGTAAAAGAAGCTTGGGCAGATATTGATGTTCAATTAAAGAGAAGATATGATTTAGTGCCTAATTTGGTTGAATCTGTTAAAGGATATATGACTCATGAAAAAGAAGTTTTTGAAAAAGTAACAGAAGCTAGAACTAGAGCTATGGGAGCAGTTGATGCAAAAGATAAAATAGAAGCTGAGAATCAATTTGGCCAAACTTTAAAAACCCTTTTTGCTGTGGCTGAAAATTATCCAGAGCTTAAAGCTAATCAAAACTTTATTGAATTACAAAGAGAATTAGTAGACACAGAAGATAAAATTCAAGCTGCCCGTCGTTTTTACAATGCTAATGTCCGTGATTTGAATACAGCAGTTAAAGTTTTTCCTAAAAATATCTTTGCAAGTATTTTTGGTTTTAAAGAAGAAGCATTATTTGAAATCACTGAACCTGTAGAAAGAGAAGCGGTCAAGGTTGATTTTCAAAAATGACCCTTTATACTCAGGCTAGTTCTAATATTTGGAAAACGTGGTTTTTAATCACTGTCTTTCTTGTTTTAGTGATTTTCCTTGGCTGGATTTTCAGCTATATCTTAGAAACGCCATATATTCTATATGTGGCTGTTTTTATTAGTTTTTTAATGAGTTTTATTAGTTATTGGAATTCTGATAAAGTTATTCTTTCAATGACTAATGCTAAGTTAATAACTAAACAAGATAATCCAGAATTATACAGAATAGTAGAAAATCTTTCTATTACTGCTGGTTTGCCCATGCCTCGAATTTATATTATGAATGAATCAGCCCCTAATGCATTTGCTACTGGCAGAGATCCTAAACATGGAGTAATTTGTGTTACCCAGGGTTTATTAAATAAATTAGATAAATCTGAATTAGAAGGGGTTATTGCTCATGAATTAGCCCATATTGGTAATCGAGATATTCTTTTAGCCTCAGCTGTAGTTGTCTTAGCTGGTTTGATTGCAATTTTATCTGATTGGACCATGAGGTCTATTTTTTGGAGCAGAAGAAGGGATAGTAAGGATTCTGCAGGAGCAATAATGTTTTTAATAGGTATTATTGCTGCTATCTTAGCTCCAATGGCAGCTACATTAATGAGATTGGCTGTTTCAAGAAAAAGAGAATTTCTAGCAGATGCAACTGGGGCATTATTAACTCGTTATCCTGAAGGTTTAGCTAGAGCCTTAGAAAAAATCTCTCAAGATCCAGAACCTTTAAGAGTTGCTTCTAGCGCTACTAATCATCTTTTTATCTCTAATCCTTTAAAGAAAGAAAGCATTAGTAAGCTTTGGATGACTCATCCACCAGTGCAAGAAAGAATTAAAATGTTAAGGCAAATGGATATTTGAAAATTGAAAATATCTTATTTATCTGTTAAAATATTAGAAGTATTAAAGGTCGATAAAATAATTTAAATAATAAATTAAAAAACATGGAACAAGATATTCAAAAAGAACCCACTGAACAACAAACAGAATCACAACAAGGAGGTGAAACTAAGTTAGATGAAAATAAAATAATTGGTATCTTAAGCTATATCTCTATTCTATGCTTAATTCCTCTTTTTACTAAAAAAGATGATTCTTTTGTCTATTTTCATGCTAAACAGGGATTGGTCTTATTTGGATTTGAAGTTATAGCTTTTATTGTCTTTAGAATAATTTCAGCAATATTTTTACGTCCTTATTCTTATATGGGTTTTGCTACTCTAGGAATATGGGGATTGATTGGCTTAGTTTCAACATTAGTAAATTTAGGTTTTGCAATTCTATCTATTATAGGGATTGTTAATGTAGTTGGAGGAAAAACTAAAAAACTTCCTTTAATTGGTTCTTTAGCAGATTTAATTAAGTTTTAAGCAGAATAAATTTCTTATCCTTTAAAATACAAGGATAAGAAATGGAGAGGTCGCATAGTGGTTTAGTGCGGTTGCTTGGAAAGCAGCTGTGTCCGCAAGGGCACCGTGGGTTCGAATCCCACCCTCTCCGCCAATTTTCAAAATTCGAATTTTGGGCGATTGTTGCCTCGCCCCGCCAAAGGCGGGGCTCGGCTTCAGCGAGGATTTTGAAGGGAAATTTGAAATCCAAAAATAATTTCTGCCCGCTCAAACGGAAGTTCGAACCAATTTTTTTTAGAAAATCCCGACTCTATTCGGAATTTTCTTACAAAGCGATAATTTTGGCTTGTTTTACGGTATTTATGAATCAGGCGGCGAGTTTGAACCGATTATTGCTTTTCTTCGTAAAATTGCCGTTATATCTTATCAATCCGTAATATAACGGATTTTGCAAAAGATATTGATAATTTGAAACGGAAAGTAAATAATCTCGCCACCCCTTCAAACCGAGATCATCGATAATCTTTCAGATTTCTTTAGCGGTCTGCTCTGAACGAGCAGGGCGGCGGAGCTTCGCTTCGGCTCAGGCGAGGCGGAATTCCCTCCACACCCCCCTTACGTCTCGCCCTAGCTTGGGCCGACCTTTTTTCGGCGGACTTGGAGAGCGTATTTTGCAAAGCAAAATGCGCCGCCATAGATGATGTTGCTGTTGCCTCACCCTTCTCGTGCGCGGGCAACGCAAAGGAACTCCCTTTATTATCGTTGCTAAAAATTAAAATTTTTGGTATTATAGCATTATAGATAACTCACGAACGATAGAATAATATCAATATCCTAATATCTATATTATCATATCACAATGACAAAAACAATTCCAACTATTTCTAAAAACATAAAAAAGCTTAGAAAAATAAAGAATTTATCACAGGACAAGCTTTCAAGGTTAGCGGATGTTTCTCACGCTACAATTATTAAAATTGAATCGGGCGGAATACAAAGTCCGACCATTAATACTGTCCAAAAAATCGCCAAAGCTCTTGGCGTAAGTTTAGATGATTTAATGAAATAAAAATTTATGAATAATAATAAAGAACAAAAATTTTATAGCATTTTGAAGGACTTATTTGTCGGCGCCAAATTAGAAGGCGAAAGCGGATATATCAACTTGATGAATATCAAGACGGACTATTTTAATAAAATCCGAGAGAGAATAAAAAAAGAAGTCAAAGCCAAATTTGGCAAAGACCAGCCGGAAGACCTTTTTGACAAACTTTATACATTTTTTGACTCCTATTTCTCTGACGGCGGGGCAATTTTCTTTTCTTCAACTCCTGTTTATAAAAATATCTATGCCAAAGTCTATTCCGACAGAGAGGACACGGCTTTATTTTGGAAAACCGCAAAGCTGTACTATGTAAAATCCGAAGCAAATTATAAAACGATAGAAAACTTATCAATTGATTCTGACCCTGAAATTGCTTTTGATTTTGCTTTTGACGCTTCGCTTTTGAAACACAAGCAAGCCAATGAGAAAAAGGAGCTGGAATTTTATTTCACCGGCACTCAAAAGAGAGGCGGGAAAAAGATTGTCAAATTCCGTGTTCTTTATAAAAACGATAATAAATATACAAAACTTCAAGAGATCTTAAAAATTAAAGACAAAGTTAAAATCGTTAAATATCTTTTGGAAAATATAGAAAAGTTAAAAAATCCTAAAATCGTTTTATTAAATTCTGGTTTGGATTTTGCAAAATTAAGTGATAAAGGAGCAAGGAATAAGGCTAAAGTGGAATTTATCGTTTCGGACAATAAAGATTTGTACGGAAGCGTATCAATTGAACCGGCAATTTCTGAAACCGGAGAAATTGGAAAATATTTAAGGTTAAAAGGCACAGATTTAAGCTCGGAAGAAATAGAAAAAGCTTTTAAGATTTATAAGAAACAGACAGAAATTGATTATTTTATCCATAAAGACGCGAAAGGATTTTTGCGCGAGCAGTTTGATTTATATATGTACCAGCATTTGGCGGGAAGCATGGATACTGTTTTCAGCCAAGAATCGCTGGACAGAATAAAGAAAATAAAAGATATAGCGCACTTAACGATTGATTTTATCGGTAATTTTGAAGATGAACTAAAAAAGATTTGGCTGAAACCAAAATTTGCCCGAAATTCAAATTATGTAATAACTTTGGATAGAATTGCCAACACAAAAAACGGTTTAGAAATTATCGCCAAAATTTTGAAATATAAAGGTTTTAATAAGCAGTTTTCCGAGTGGCTGGAGCTTGGAATAGTTGATAAAAAATTCAATCCAAAAGAAATTATAAAAGACGGACAGCTAAATAAAGATTGGCAAACTTTGCCGATTGATACGAAACATTTTAAAGATTTAGAAATTGAAATTATTAGTCTTTTTGACGACTTGGACGAAGCGCTGGACGGTAGACTTATAAAATCCGACAATTTCCAAGCGTTAAACACGCTATTGCCAAAATACAAAGAACAAGTGCAGACAATTTATATTGACCCGCCGTTTAATACCGGAAATGATTTTGATTTTATTGATACTTTTCAAGATTCAACGTGGCTAACTTTAATGGATAACCGAATAGAATTTTCAAAACCTTTCTTAAAAGATGAGGGTAATTTTTATCTCCACCTTGATCATATTGCCGAACATTATGCAAAAATACTTTTAGATAAAAATTTTGGGCCGGATAATTTTAAAGCCAAAATTACATGGAATACCGGTGATAATATTTCAGGATTCAAATCTCAAGCATTAAACTGGATTCGGCAAGCTGATTTTATTCATTTTTATTCAAAGAGTGAAAAATACCTCTTTTACAAATCTTACGAATTATTAAAAAAATCAAGTGATTTTGGTTGGTTAGATATTTTAGGAAAAGACAAAAATGATCTATTCATAGAAAAATGGGTCAATGGTGTTTTTGAAAAAATTAAAGTTGATAAAAAGGTTAAAGCTAAGGGTACAATTTGGAATGATATTTATTCTTTTCAATATTCCGAGCCGCGAATTACTGAGAGCTTATCTTTCGTCAGCAATCAAAAGCCAGAAAATTTAATTAGGAGAATTGTGCAATCGTCATCGGAGCCAAAGGATATAGTTTTTGATTTTTTTGTCGGAAGTGGAACTACTTGCGCCGTATGTCAAAAAATAAATAGAAAATGGATTGGCGTAGAAATGGGTGATTTTTTCAACGAGATTTATTTAGATGAGGTTGAAATAAATAAAAATGGTAGCACTAAAACTTCTTTGGAAGATATGGATGAAGAAGAAAATGCGGAAAAAATAGATATAAAAAATAATCCTGCGATAGTAAAAATCTTGTCAGAAACGAATTCAAAAGCGAAAGTTGTTATGAAAAAAATAGGAGTATTGGGAAGAATGAAAATAGTTTTGAAAGGAGATAAGGAGTTTAAAGCCATACATAGCCCCGTTGTAAGAAAGCCCCACTTATCAAAAGATGTTAATTGGCAAGGTGGCGGATTTTTTAAATATTATGAGCTGGAACAATACGAAGATGTTTTGAAACGAGCAAACTATAATCCTACCGAAAAAGAATTGCAAAAAATTGATTTTGCCGGATTGGAAAACGGCGCAAAGGCAGAAAAGAGAAAACAAATTGAAGATTCTTTTTCTTTGTCGGAAAAATTGGCGAACAAAGGCTTGGAAATCGACTTAAAGAAAGAAAAAGCGCGATTTGTTTTTGAAAAATTATATCCCGATGTTGATATTGCCGAGACGATTTCTAATCTTTTCGGCAAAAAGATTAAGAAAATAGGTAAGGACAAAATTATTTTTGAAGACGATTCAGAAGTAGATTTGAATAATCTTGACTTTGCAAAATACGTACCGCTGAAGAAACTTATTTATTGGTAGTTTATGATAATCTTACAAAAAATAATTGAAAATAAATGGAAAAGTTTGGATATTCCGCCTGAATGGATTTACCGAGATTTGAGTAAATTCGGTTTAGACTGGGAACTCTTTCCATACCAAAAAAAGGCGTTAGAAAACATAACCGCCGTTTTGTATTTGCTTTACAAAGATTTTAAGCAAAATAACGGCTTGGCATTAGACAGAAGCAAACAAGAATTTTTACAGTTGTATCGTGATTTCGGCTTGACACAAGAATTAAATGATCAGCTTGATATTAAGGAAGAAAACGAAAATTTTAAATTTTTGGCAAATTATTTTCCAGCCGGCACTCGCATTTCATTTCAAAGTTTTATAAACCGCGCCGCTTTTTGGATGGCGACCGGAAGCGGTAAAACTTTAGTAATGGTAAAACTTTTAGCGATTTTGGCTGATTTAATGAATAAAAATTTAATTCCTCATAAGGATATTTTGATTTTGGCTCCAAAAGACGAAATTCTATCCCAAATTAAAGAGCATATAAACAAATTCAATAAGGGCGCGGAAATAACAATAAATCTTAGAAATTTGAAGGAGTGGGAAAAAATAAAAAATCAGCAGGATATTTTTAATAAAAGCGAAATCAATGTTTTTTATTATCGGGCGGATAATATCGCTGACAAAGAAACAATCGCAAAAAAATTAAACGGCTCAAGAATAAATTACGAAAGTATTTATAACAGCGGCAATTGGTATTTGATTTTGGACGAGGCGCATAAAGGAGAAAAAGAAACTTCAAAAAGACAGCAATATTTTATGGCTCTCACCAAAAACGGATTTTTATTTAATTTTTCCGCTACCTTTACGGATGATTTGGATATTGCGACAACCATTTTTGATTATAAATTGGATACTTTTTTGAAAGAAGGCTACGGAAAAAAATTATACATAGCAAATTCTGACTTCAAGAATTTTAAAAAGGGAATGGATGATGATTTTTCAACAAATGAAAAAAAGGATATTATCGCTCAAACTTTAATTATTTTTGCTTTGGCTAAAGAGCATTTTCATAAAATGCAGACGATAAGTAAAAATTTATATCATGCCCCTCTTTTAATCACTTTGGCCAATAGCGTAAATACAGAAGAAGCTGATTTAAAAATTTTCTATAAACTTTTGGCTGAAATTGCGCGTGGAAAATTTAATTTTGAAGTGGCAAAAAACAATTTAGTCGTAAAGTTGAAAAACAACAAGGATTATTTATTCGGGCTTGGAGATATAGATCAAAATTTAATTTCTGAAATCAGGAATTTGAAAAAAGCGAATTTTTTTAAGGCCGTTTTTAATGCCGATAATCAAGGGAATATAGAAATTGTAAAATTCAGGGATAATTCTAGGGAGCTTGCCTTTAAGCTGGTCGGAGCGAGTAAATATTTTATGCTTATTGTCGCAAGCGATATTATCAAATGGGAAAGCAATGTTTTAGAGGGGTATGAATTCGGGCGAGTTATCGGAGAAAGTTTTTTTGACGATATAAACAAAAGAAATGACATAAATATTCTGCTCGGAAGCCGAATATTTACCGAGGGTTGGGATACGAACCGCCCCAATGTGATTAACTTTATCAATATCGGTGTAAGCGACGACGCCAAAAAATTTGTATTGCAGTCAATCGGGCGTGGCGTAAGAATTGAACCGACTATCAACCAAAGGAAAAGATTTGACTATTTAGAGAATTCGCTTTTTTCAAATTCCGAAGTTGAAAAAATAAAAAAAGAAAATAATGTTTTAGAGAGTTTGTTTATTTTCGCTACCAATAAAGAGGTGGTAAAGAATATTCTAGAAGGATTGGGAAAACAAGTTAACCCGGATTGGATTAAAATAGAAGGAATAAAGAAAAATGAGGGAATAAACGAAAAAGAATTGCCAATTTTCATACCATTTTTTGAAGACGGTGGAGTGAATAATAAGCCGTTTTGGATTGGCACGAATGAGTATAACGAACTTTCACAGCTCGTTCAGAAAAATGGACCAAAAGTGCTTTTGTTAAAACAAGGGATAAAATTAAGGACTTTCAACAAAGTAAGTAATAGGGACAATTTCAAAACTGGAGAAAGAAGAAGAAAAAAATCAATTGAGAATATATTGTTTATTTCAGATAACTATTTCAATGAAAATGTTAAAAAATTAAGCGAGATAAAAATTTTGGACGACGAAATTTTGCATTACAAAAAAGTTAAAACAAACATTGATAAAAACGAGGTAGAAAAATTAGAAAAAGATATTTTAAAAATCATCAAACCAAGATTGACCGAAAAAGAGATAGATAAAATGTTTGACGAAGGGAAAATTGACAGAAGTAAATATAAAGAATTGATAAAAGATGTAGCCGATAGCAAAAATTTGGATATTCTGAGAAATTATTTGGATTTTGAAATTTTAGAGGAGCATTACTATGCGCCTATTTTGTTTAAGCAAGATACGGAACATTTTCAGCATATTATCAAAAAGCAAAGCGAAATAGAATTTTTGCACACTCTGAAAGAATACTTAACGCAAGACGATAATCTGCTGAAAGATTTTGATTGGTGGTACTTTTCAAAAATTGATGAAACAATAGATAGAGTTGGAATTCCTTATTTTAATTCGGATAAAAGCCAATATGATAATTTTTATCCGGATTTCATCTTTTGGCTTAAAAAAGACAATCAATATTATATCAAGTTTATTGATCCGCACGGCGTTGAATATACGACCAATTCTGCTGACAAAATTGACGGATTCATTGATTTTGTGGATGATTTAGATAAACTGAGAAGTAAGAAGCTTGAAAGGGTTGATTTGTATTATTTCAACGAGCAACAGCCGGGCAGAGAAATTAAGGAAGAATACAGAAGATATTGGACAAATGATTTTGTGAAGATATTTTCTTAATTTGAAGCGGCGCGCCAATGATATTGGCACGCTCTCGAAATCCGCCGAAAAAAAATTCGGATTTTAACCAAAAGGTACCGCTAGATGGAAAATGTTTTTGTTGATCTCTCCCTGCAGATGCTTGTTAGGTGATTTTAGACACAAAATTTAATTTATTGATTCATATATATGCTGAGTTATTAAAAAACACTATTGTTTATTGAGTATAAATAACATGACAGATAAAAAAGTAGACGAATACTACATAGATAAACAAAAATCGCCACAGAAAGAAATCTGCCAAAAGTTGTAAAAGATTTATCACTAAATTAAGTAAAACTTAGAGCTTCGCTAAAAGTGACCTATTTTAGAGTTTTTATGAAAAATTATATCAATTAAATATGAAAAGTTTTAAAGAAAGTGTTTATCAAGTAGTTAGGAAAATTCCTAAAGGTGAAACTTTAAGTTATAAACAAGTAGCTATATTAATAGGGAGACCTAAGGCTTATCGAGCAGTAGGTAATGTTTTAAATAAAAATGATGATCCAACTGTTCCTTGTCATCGGGTAATAAGAAATAATGGAGAAATAGGTGGTTTTAGACATGGAACAGCTAAAAAGAGACAACTTTTAAAATCAGAAAAAGTTAAAATTTAGTATGTTATGAGAATTTTTAAAAATAAATATTTTTTATTAAGACATGGTAAAACTATTCACCAGGCTGAAAAAAAAGATATTATCTATGAATATCCAGATGATAATCCTCCTTGTGATTTATTAGAAGAAGGTATAAAACAAATAGAATTAGTAGGTGAGAAATTAAAAGAAAAAAACATAGATTACATATTTGCCTCTGATATTCTAAGGGTAAAGTTAACTGTTGAAATTATAGCTAAAATAATAGGTTATAATTTAGAAAAGGTTATTTATGATAAAAGATTAAGAGATGTTAATTGGGGAATTTTTGGTGGCAAGAATAAAAGAGAAGCTTGGGCATATTATGACAATGATAAAATAAAAAAGTTTGAAATGGGAGTGCCTAAAGGCGAAAGCTGGAATCAATGCCAAGAAAGAATGGTTGCTGTTCTTAATGAAATAGAAAACAAATATGAAAACAAGAATATTCTGATTGTTTCTCACGGAGATCCTTTGTGGCTCTTAGAAGGATATTTAAAGAATAAAACTCAAGAAGAATTATTAGAAGAAATGAATAAAGATAAGGATATTAAAACAGGGGAATTAAGAGAAATTTAAAGACTTGACTTTTTCTAATTATGGGTATATACTCATAACAGATAGTAAGTCGGCTATCTCAAATCTAAAATATTAACAATAATAAAAATATGCCAAGATTTGATGGAACTGGTCCTTGGGGAATGGGTCCTGGAACCGGTTGGGGCTTAGGGCCTTGTGGCGCTGGTCGTGGCTGGGGAAGAGGATATGGCAGAGGTTTTGGTCGTGGTTGGGGTTATGGCCCTTATTATCCAACTAGGATAACTAAGGAAGAAGAAATGGAAATACTTGAAGAAGAAGCTGAAGATCTTGAAGAAGAATTGAAAGATATCAAACAACGACTAACCGAACTCAAGGGTCAGAAATAATAAAAGATTATTGGCCTCTTCTTCTGTATTAATTAATATATATTAAGGGGCCAGTTTCTTTTTTCTGTTATTAAATTAGTATTTATGGCTAGACCAAGACTTTATCGCAAAGTGAATTTTGATCCAGATGTTACTTATTTTAAACCTCAAGGTGTTCCAATGAGGTTTTTGGAAATTATTGAATTAACCACAGAAGAATTGGAAGCTTATCGCTTGCGGCATTTGGATGATTTAGAACAAAAAGAAGCTGCTGAAAAAATGCATACTTCAACCAGCACTTATCAAAGAATACTTTATTCAGCTTATAAAAAAATAGCAGAGGCTCTTGTCAATGGAAAAGCAATAAAAATCATTAAACATTAATTTTTAAGTTATCCACAATAGACTTGACAAGGATTTTGAATTTGCTATACTAATAATGCTGTCGTTTTTGGCTTGCCAGAAGCGGCAGCATTTTTTTAATCCCAGCTTTATTCCCCTATGAGTCTTATACCTCTTGACAAATACTTTCCATTTGCTATACTTAGGACGCTGCTATTTAGGGAAGCTTGCTTCAATGGATAGCAGCATTTTTTATAAAAAGGTCGGCTTTAAAATTATTTTTAATAAAAATATGGCTTTAGAAACTATTCCTGTTCCAGAAAAACAAACAGAAATGCCTTTGATAACTAATGAAGAATTTCTAGAAATTTTTGGTGGTGGTGAAAGAGAAATGGTTGAAGAATGGTTAGAAGAAAAAGGCATTGAACCAGATGAAGAAGGTTATATCAAGGTAAATATAGAAGGCCAGATAGAAAGAGTTGATGTGGTTGATGATATTGGTAAATTTTATGAAATAGAAGAAGACGATTTAGAAAATTAAAGTTTAGATAAACAAAAAATGGCTGATAATAAGGCCATTTTTTGATTTGACAATTTATTTATTCAATGTTATTATATACAACAAATGTACTTTGAAAATACAAAAAAGAAAGGGGTAAAAGATGGAACGTTATTTCCTGGTTAGGTTTAACGGATGTCTGAACAAAAAAAGGAAAAAAATTAACTTGCTTTTATTGCATGGAGTTGGGAATGCTGTATTATCTGCTCATAATCTCGAGCACTATTTATACACCAGAAGGGGCAAGAGAGAGTTAGGGCCTAAAAACGGTCCAGGTACTTCGGGTTATCTTGAGGTTATCCTAGTACACGAACAAAAGGTTGGAAAATTGATTGAAGAATGTAAGCTTCTAAATGTTTGCAATGAATCAATTCCTGGAATTTATAAACAAATAAAAAATGATTTAAAGTTGGAAATTAAGGATAAGGTTTTTGATAAAGTGCTATCATCTAAATTAAAAGGAGGTAATTTTAAAAATGGATCTTTACTATTTAGAGAGAAAAAGAAATCGAAAAAGGTTAATACAAAAAACAATAGAAAATTTAATTATTGAGGAGAAGAAAAGGAGGGGTAATATAATAACAGCCGGTATCATGATTGTATTATTAATCTCAATGTTTTTTGCTCCAAGCTTAGAAATGATGTTTTTCTTTTTGTTTTCAGGGATAATAATAGGGACATTACAGTTAAAAAGGAGGAATAGATAATGGATTTTGTTGAAAGGATTTTAAACAAGATTTCGCATATTTTAAAGAAAATTTTTAGCAGCTTATTTAGTAGTAAGGGCAGACGCTGGTAATTATATCCAGATAGGAGGTGTAAAATGTTTATTTTGAGTTTATTGCCTCAACAAATTCTTTTTTTCTTTTTATTTATTGCCCTTGGGGTAATAACATTCTTCGTCATATTAACAAAGGAAGAGGAACTGAGTTGGAAGTTTTTTATCTTTTTTATTTTTGCTGCCGTAGCTTTATTCATTTATAACTTGTATATAGCATCAATTCGGTGGTAAAAGAATAAAACAAAAGGAGGGCATACCTCCTTTTTTATTTTATCTTTTTAATTAAATTGTTAAAAGCTTTTCCTCTATCAAATTCATTTAGAAACTTTTCAAAACTGGTAGCTCCTGGAGAAAAAAGAATAATATCCCTTTTGTATTTTCTTAAATGTAAGCTATAAGATAAACATTCACTTAATGATTCAAAAACAGAATAATTATTGGAATATTTTATTTTAATCAATTCTTTGATTAATTTTTTGCTAGCAGAACCATTGAGAATAATTAGGTTCTTTGGTGATATGGTTTTTTTAATTTGTTTAGCTAATTCATTGTATTTTAAATCTTTATCAGTGCCTCCAGTAATTAAAACAAGGTTATTTTGTTTATTAGAAAACCTTTTTAAAGCAGCTATTGTTGCCTCTGGGGTTGTAGCGCAACTATCATTAATTATTAAGAGTTTTGTACCTGATTGATATACTATTTGTTGACGAAATGTCATTTGAGGTAGTCTTGGTATTTGTTTTTTAATTTGAGTAAAACTTAAGCCAAATAACTTAGCTGCTAGAATAGAAAACATTAAATTATTCAAATTATGCTCTCCCCATTGTTTGGAAAACCTTTTTGTATTTAACATTAATTGTTTTTTCTTATTGTCTTGGAAATATATATTATTATTTTGATTAAAAACCCCATTTTTATTCAAAGGAAGGGGTTTATTTGATATAAAATAAATTTGGCTTTTAGGTTTTAAAGAGAGAAAGAATTTAGTCCATCTGTCTTGATAATTTAATATCAAATAATCAGTTTTTTGTTGATTTTTAAATACATTAGCTTTAGCCATTGCATAATTTTTCATATTGCCATGGCGATTAAGATGATCTCGGTATAAATTAGTAATGATGGCTATATTAGGTCCTTGATATTTATTTTTTAATATCTCTAATTGAAAACTAGATAATTCTAAAACAACTGGGATATTTGCTTTAGTTTTATTCAAAAAAGATAAAACTGGACTTTCAGGCATATTACCGCCAATAATGGTTTGAGGATATTTTTCTTTTAATAAATATCCAATCCAATTAGTAATTGTTGTTTTGCCTCTGGTGCCAGTAATTGTTATTAAAGGAGTTTGATTAAATCTCAAAAACAAACTTATCTCATTTTCTATCAGGTTTTTTTCTTTTTTTGCCATTTGAAGATATGGATTGTTTTTGATTTTAGCTCCAGGATTGATAATTATAAGATTGTGATTTTTAAAATCTTTCTTATTATGGCCGCCAAGAGATAATTTTATTCTTGAAGAATATTGTTTTAATTTATTTAAAGATTGTTTTAAGTCTTTTTTATCTCTTAAATCTGTAATGGTAATATTGGCTTTTTGTTTTAAAAACCAAAGACTAGTAGCAATACCACCACCTAAAGAGCCTAAGCCAACAATTAATATCCTTTTATCTTTAATAAATTCTTTTTTACTTTCCATGATATATTAAACATATTTTAGCAATTTTAAATTTAGAATACTATATTTTAAAAAATCTTGACTTTTCAATCATATTTGCCATAATATTCTTGACGATCTTTTGATCGTCAAACGGTGGGGCTCTCTCTTCTGCTTGCAGAAGAGAGTCACCAGAGAGATAATTTACTTTGTAAATTGTCTCTCTTTTTATTTAACAAAAGGCTTATTTGCTATTATAAACCCAAAACTGGTAGAATAAATTCATGGCATTATACGATATTATTATTATTGGTGGTGGTCCTGCTGGTTTAACTGCAGGTATTTATGCTGGTCGGGCTCAGCTTAAATCTTTATTATTTACTGGTTCACCTCCAGGGGGTCAATTAATGCTTTGTGAAGCCATAGAAGATTTTCCTGGATTTCCAGAAAAATTAAGTGGCCCTGAGCTTTTAGAAAAAATAACCATTCAAGCTAAGAAATTTGGAACTGAGATTTTAGATAAAAATATTATCTCAGTGGATTTTAAAAAAAGACCTTTTTCAGTAAAAACTCATGAAGGTAAAGAATATTTATCAAAAGCCATAATTATTGCCACTGGCGCTTCTAATAAATGGCTAGATTTGGAAAGAGAAAAAGAATTAATTGGTCGTGGTATTTCTGTTTGCGCTATTTGTGATGGTTTTTTCTTTAAGAATAAAACTGTTGCTGTTGTTGGTGGTGGTGATAGTGCTATAAAAAATGCCATTACTTTGACTAAATATGCTGAAAAAGTATTTATCATTCACCGTCGAGATAGTTTAAGAGCTTCTAAAAGAAATCAAGAGCAAGTTTTAAATCATCCCCAGATAGAGATTATCTGGGATTCAATAATAACAGAATTAAAAGGAGATAATTTCTTAAATGGAATTAAAATTAAAAATGTAAAAACCAATCAAGAAAAATTAGTAGAAATAAATGGTTTATTCTTATCTATTGGTTATCAACCTAATACAGAGATCTTTAAAGGGCAAATAGAATTAAATGAAGATGATTCTATTAAAATAACAGAAAATACTAAAACATCTATTCAAGGTGTTTTTGCTGCTGGTGATGTTTGTGATGCTAAGTATAAGCAAGCAATCACTGCTGCTAGTTGGGGAGCCATGGCTCTAATAGATGCTGATAAATGGTTAACAGAGCAAGAATCTAATTGACGATTAAGCTAATTTAGGGTATAATCTATTTAGTAGTTTGAAATATATAGAAAAAGGAGGAACCTTAAATGGCTCAAAAGATCAAGCCTAAAAAAGACATTAAAACCAGGGCAAAAAATGTATTGTTTGATATTGTTACTATATTTTTTGAGTTGGCGTTACTCTGTTTTGTCTTATTTTTATTGATAACAATAGGATTGGCTGATATATTTAGAGCACTTAAAATGCCAAAAGTCGCTCAAAAAATAGAACGATTTGAAGAATGGGTTGAGGAAATTTCAGAAAAGTTTGTCTTACTACTAGAAAAACCCTTAAATTGGTTATTTAAAGATTAAGGGCGTTAATAATAAAAATTAATCAACGCCCTTTTTTATTTAATCAAAACATTATAAGATATATTAATAATGGATATCTCTCAATTTGATTATCATTTACCAAAAGAATTAATAGCTCAAGAACCAACAGAGATGCGAGATCATTCTCGTCTTTTAATATTGGATAGAAAGACTGGAAGGATAGAACATAAGTATTTTTATAATATTATTGATTATCTTTCAGAAAATGATGTTTTGGTTTTTAATGATAGTAAGGTTGTGCCAGCACGTATTTATGGTAAAAAAGAAGATACTCAGGGTAAGGTAGAAATTCTTCTTATTCGTCCTCAAAATAAACAAGTTTTTGATTTTATAACCTGGCCTGCAGATTGGATAATTATTGGCAAACCAGAATTAAAAACAGGACAAAGGATAAAATTCAATGATAATTTATTTGGAGAAATCAAAGAGAAAATAAATTATGAAAGAATAATCAGTTTTAATAAAACAGGTGAGGAATTAAAAAAAGAAATTTTATCTTTAGGCCAAGCTCCTTTGCCACCATATATAACTCAACCAACTCAACGCTCTTTTAAAGAATATCAAACTATTTATGCTAAAAAATATGGTTCTGTGGCTGCGCCTACAGCTGGATTTCATTTTACAAAAGACTTGATAGATAAAATAAAAGAAAAGAATATTCAAGTAGAATATGTAACTCTTTATGTTGGTTTAGGAACTTTTCTTCCAGTTAAGGTTCAGAATATCCAAGATCATCAAATGCATTCAGAGTTTTTTGAATTAAATGAGCAAACTGCTAAAAAATTAAATCAAGCAAAAAAAGAGAAAAAAAGAATTATTGCTATTGGAACAACCACAGTGAGAGTTTTAGAATCTTGCATATATAAATCAGAATTACAATCAAAAAAAGATTGGACAAATTTATTCATTTATCCAGGATATAAATTTAAGTTTGTAGATGCTTTAATTACTAATTTTCATTTACCAAAATCAACTTTATTAATGCTAGTTTCAGCTTTTGCAAATAAAGATTTAATTTTAAAAGCTTATCAACAAGCTATTGATAAAAAATACAGGTTTTTTTCTTTTGGTGATGCAATGTTTATTCAATAATGCCTATGTTTAAAATATTAAAAAAATCTAAAAAAGATAGGGCTCGTTTAGGTAAGATTTGTACAAATCATGGAGATTTTCAAACCCCTATTTTTATGCCCCCTGGCACTCAGGCTAGTGTAAAAGCTATTGGGCCTGATGATTTAAGTAAAATAGGTGTAGAAATCCTTTTAGTTAATACTCTTCATTTAGCTCTTCAGCCAGGTGAAAACCTAATTTATGACCTAGGAGGCATTCATTCGTTTATGAACTGGTCTGGGCCTATTCTGAGCGATTCTGGAGGGTTTCAAGCATGGAGTTTTGGTCAAAATAGGACTAAAAGTGGTAAAAATATGGCTAAAATTAGAGAAGATGGTATTGAATTTTCTTCACCGATAGATGGCACTAAGCATTTTATTACTCCTGAAAAATCAATAGAAATTCAGCATAAATTAGGTGTTGATATTATTATGGCTTTTGATGAATGTAGTCCTGATAATGATGATAAAGAATATGCTAAAAAATCCATGAATAGAACTCATAAATGGGCTTTAAGATCTTTAAAAAAACATCAAGAATTAAGTAAGCAATATCAAAATCAAGATAAAAAACCACCTTTGATTTTTGGTATTATCCAAGGAGGTATTTTTGAAGATTTGAGAAAAGAATCAACAAAATTTATTACCAGTTTAGATTTTGATGGCATTGCCTTAGGTGGAGAAACAATTGGTTATAATATGCCTCGCACTTTAGAAATTCTTGATTATCTTCAGGATTTATTACCAGAAAACAAACCTCGATATACTATGGGTTTAGGTTCTTCAGCTCAAGATATTATTGAAGTTGTTAAAAGGGGAGTTGATATGTTTGATTGTGTTGCCCCAACAAGAACTGCCAGACATGGTTCTCTTTATACAGCACAAGGGAATATTCGTATTTCTAATAGTCAATTTAAAAAAGATATTCAGCCCATAGAAGAAAATTGTGATTGCTATACTTGTCAAAATTTCTCTCGAGCTTATCTTAATCATCTTTATTCTGTAAAAGAGCCTCTTTATCTTAGATTAGCTTCTATTCATAATTTAAGATTCATGATGAGGTTAATTCATAAACTTAGAAATGAAATTTAATTCTATGCTTATTCATACCTGTTGCGCTCCTTGTGCTTTGCCCATAATTGAATATTTATTAAACCAAAAACAAAACAAAGATATTGTTTTGTATTTTTACAATCCTAATATTTATCCAAAACAAGAATGTATTAAAAGATTAGAACAAGTTAAGAAAATCTCTGAGATTTATAATCTAAAATTAATTATTGATGAATATGAACATGATAAATGGCTTGAATATCTTAAAAAATCATTATTACATTCTTTAGAATCTTATCCAGAAAATGATAAAAGATGCTTAAGTTGTTTTGCTTTTCGTTTAGATAAAACAGTTGAATTTGCAAAAGAAAATGATTTTAAAGAATTTGCTACAACTTTAAGTATTAATCGTTTTAAAGATACTAAGTTTATTAATAATTATGGTTTTAAGATAGCTAAACAAAATAATCTTAAATATATAACTTTTGATTTAGATCCTTTTCAAGCTTATCAAAAAGAACAGGAATTAATTAAAAAACACAACCTCTATTCTCAAAAATACTGTGGTTGTGAGTTTTCTATGAAATAAAGATTAGGTTTATTGTTATGGTAAAAGTTTACCATGATTATGGTAAAAACTTACCATAATAATTTTAAAACTATTTTCTAATCTTTTTAATCATATAAGAGTTAAATAAACGATATCCTAATTTACGATAATATTCTCTAACTCCTATGCCGCTAATCACGGCTATTTTATTATATTGAGTATGTTCTTTAACAATCTTTTCTGCTTGTTTCATTAATTTACTACCCAAGCCTTTATGTTGAATATTAGATTTCTTATCCTTTTTTAAAGGCGCCACTATACCATAACTATGTAATTCACGTATAAGGGCAGAATCTTTAAGATAAGGAAAAGTCCATTCATTTGGTAAACGTAATCTTAGAAAAGCTAAAATCTTATTGTTTTTTACATCTTCATAAGAAAGAAAGATTTCTTTACCATTATTAGCCATATATTCTCTATGAATTAATTTAATATTTTTAAAATCAATTGGAATATCATAAGGTTCTCGACATCTTATACATTGACAGGATTTGTTTTCTTTTTTCATCTGAGCTTGAATGACTTGTCTTAAATTGGAAACTTTATTCCCAGCAATAATATTATTAGCAGGAATATCACGAATAATTCTGATAATCCTAACATATGAAGGAATTTCCTCTTTGATTTTAATTAAAAGGTTTATTAGCTGTTTTTCTGTATATGGTTGGTATTTTTTATCTAAAAACATTTTATACAGAGGTGCGGTTTGTAAAACAGCACAAGGATATATTTTTAATTGATCTGGTTGAAAATCAGGATTGGAAAATAGTTTAATAAACATTTTTTCATCTTTCTTTAAATCAGAGCCAGGTAAATTAAGCATCATATGATAAGTAATCTTGAACCCAGCATTTTTTAATAACTCAGTTGCTTTTATGGTTTTATCAATTAAATGACCTCTTTTATTAAATTCTAAAACATCATCTTCTAGGCTTTGAATTCCTAATTCTACTCTAGTAACACCTAATTTTCTTAATCTTTCAACTTCTTCTAGATTGATATAATCAGGTCTGGTTTCTATTGTTAGACCAATAATCCTATTTTCAGCTTTTTCATTTATTTTTTGAGCTAATTCTAGGTTTTTAGATGTTTTATTATTAGCTCCATCAAAACATCTTTTAATAAACCAATTTTGGTATTTTTTAGGATAATACGACCAAGTACCTCCTAAGACAATTAATTCTATTTTATCTGTTGGATGTCCATTAGCTCTTAAAGCTTGAATTCTCATTTGGATTTGCTTATATGGATCAAATTTATTTAATAAAGCTCGCATACAAGCTGGTTCATCAGGTAAATAGCTTTTAGGCATATTAGATATATCAGGGCAATACAAACAATTTCCTGGACAAGGATAAGGTTTAGTAATTACAGTAATGGCCACAATGCCTGATAAAGAACGAATCCTAGCTTTTTTTAATAATCCTTCTAATTGTTTATTAGATAGGATTTTCTTTAATTGAATTAATTTTTTATAGCTTTTTAATAATTCAGAAAAAGGAATAAAAAAATTATGAAATTCTTTACTAACTTCCCTTTGAATTTCAATAATCTCTTGTTTAGTAGATACTTGTTGTTTATTAGCCCTTTCTACTATTATTTGAGCTAATTTTTCTTGATTTTTCATTATGTTCCTTATTATACCCTAAGCATTCCTTGTTTTCCAAAAAAATGATATAATATTTATTGAAAGTGGTGGGGATAAATTTTGATAAAATTTATGGAAAATAAAAATATCCTATCCATTGTAGCCATTATAATGCTTTTATTGGCCATTCCTTCTGGAATTTGGCCTTATTGGTATTATATTTTTTTAAGATGGGTAGTCGCTGGAATTGCCCTTTTTGTTTTATCCATTGCCTATGAGGTTAAAAAAGGCAAATGGGTTTGGATAATGGGAGGATTAGCTCTTTTATTTAATCCCTTAACACCTACTCATTTAAGTAAAGAAGCCTGGGTGATTCTAGATTTAATTGCTGCAGGGTTATTCTTTGTATCTATATTTAAAATTAGAAAACAATAACACTATGCCTATTTTTAAAATAAAAGATAAAAAAGTTAACCAAGTGTCACTTGATTTAAATTATTTTACTAATGAAGCGAGCTTGAGGGATTTTTTCGCTGATAACCTTGAGGATTTACTAGGTATGCGTTTTTTGGCTAAAGAATACCCGACCACAGGTGGCAGAATTGATACATTAGCAATAGACGAAACAAATGCTCCTGTTATCATTGAATATAAATGGGGGCAAGATGACGCTATATTTACGCAAGGTTTATTTTATTTTAATTGGCTTCGTAAAAACAAAAAACACTTTGAGCTTTTGGTAGCGAATAAACTCGGCAAAAACATTAAAATTAATTGGAGTAATCCACGAGTCATTCTTATTTCACAAGGTTTTGATAATAGGACTAAAATCGCCGCCCAGGAAGTTAATTATGTAGAACTAGTCAAATATACATCATACAAAGAAGATATTTTATACCTAGAAAATATTTATAGTCCCAAAAAGGGGGAAACACAAAAGAGTTATGAATATCCACCTGGCAAAACCAATCCAGAAGTTAAAAAGATTTTTTACGAGCTTCAGGAAAAAATAAAATTATTACCAAATGTAGAAGAGATTGCGAACCAAAAAACTGGAATTACCTACCGCACAACAAAAAGTTTTGTGAAGTTTGAATTTGGTAAAAGCCATATTAGGGTTTTGCTTCGGGAAGCAAAGTATAACGATCCAAAAAAAATGGTTGACGATATAACGTCATTTCAATGGGGATATAAAGGTATGGCAAAAATCACATTAATGAATGAAGTAAACGATATTTTTGATTTGATTAAGCAATCATATGAACAAACTTTATAGCGGTGTAAAATAAAATTTATTATAATTTAATTATAAAGCTATAAATAAAAAATCAATATTTACAAAAAGATTTAATTTTGCTAAAATATAATACAAAATAATTGAATATTAATAGTTATCAAGAGCCCGGGGAGGAAACTGGTCCTAAGATCCGGCAGCAACCCTTTAAGATGACTTCTTAAAGAAGGTGCTAAATCCAGCCCTAATTTAGGGAAGGATAATAAGGTCGATTTTTAATTTAAGAAACTCCTTCTCTAAAGAAGGAGTTTTAATTTTAAATCAATATGAATTATGAAAATAAAAACAGCAGAATTTGTTTCTCCAAAACATCCTGATAAAATTTGTGACCAAATTGCAGATAAGATTTTAGATTATTATCTAGAAAAAGATAAAAATAGTCGCACCGCTATAGAAGTTATCGGAGGTCATAATAAAATCGTCATTATTGGAGAAATTAAAAGTAAAGCTAAAATTAGTAAAAAACAAATCACAGATATTGTTTATAGCTTAATTAATAAGAATTATGATTTAAGTATTAATCTAGTTGAACAAAGTCCAGAAATAGCTCAAGGAGTAGAAATTGGTGGAGCAGGGGATCAGGGGATTATGATTGGCTATGCTACCAGAGAAACAAAAAGCTTAATGCCTTTAGAATATGAATTAGCAAGGAATTTATGTCAAAAGATTTATGAAAAATATCCCTTTGATGGTAAAACTCAAGTAACAATAAAAAATAAAAAGATATCAACAGTAGTTGTTAGTTTTCAAAATGTTCCCCAGAAAGATCTTAAAAAATTAGTAAAATCCTTAATAAAAGCAAAAGAATATTGTATTAATCCTTGTGGTGATTGGAATATTGGTGGGTTTGATGCTGATACTGGTTTAACTGGAAGAAAAATTATTGTTGATAGTTATGGGCCAAGAATACCTGTTGGTGGAGGTTGTTTTAGTGGCAAAGACCCTTCAAAAGTTGATCGTAGTGCTGCTTATATGGCAAGGAAAATAGCCATAAGTTATTTAAAAAAATACAAAGCAAAAGAAGTTTTAGTTAAATTAGCTTATGCTATTGGCCAAAAACAACCTTTGATGAAAAATGCTTTAATAGATAATAAGGAAATACAAATTAAAGGATTTGATTTAACTCCTAAAGGAATTATTGATTTCTTAGACTTAAGAAAACCTATCTATTTCAAAACCAGTCAATGGGGTCATTTTGGCAATAATTTTCCCTGGGATAGGGCTTAATATCCTCAAGAAAGTTATTTTTTGGTATAATAGTTATTAAGAACAAAAACAGGTGAAAATTTAAGCATGAAAAACCCAAAAATAACATTTATTATTGATAAGAAGTTAGATATAGAAAACCATTTGATTGGAATGTATTCTTATAAAGACAAACTTCATACTAGAACTAATAAAAACGAGCGTTATGAAAAACTCTTAAAATTAACCCCTAAACAACGTATAGATTTTATCCAAAAAGAAATTTCTGATTTTTATTCTAATAAAAATAAAGCTAAATTAGAAGAAATTAGAAATGAAATTCAAAATCATTGGAATAAGATAGAAAAAGAGTTTTTTAAAAAAATAGAAAAAACTTTTAATAAACCTTTTCCTTTCAATTCAATTAAAGGCATTCTTTCAACGGCCAATAGATTTGGCTATAATTATAAAAACAAATGGTTTGCTACTAACATCTATTCAAATAAATTTTCAGCAACAGATATTGCTATGCATGAGTTATTTCATTTTGTTTTTCATTTTTATTTTGAAAAAGAATGTGAAAAATATGAATTAACTTGGAAGCAAATTTGGGATATAAAAGAAGCATTAACTGTATTATTAAATTCTGAATTCCTAGACTTAAGATTAGCTTTAGATAAAGGTTATCCAGAACATCAAAAAATAAGAGATTTTATTCTAAAAGAATGGAAGAAAAATAAAGATTTTGATATAGTTTTAAATAATACGTGTAAATTTGTTAAAAAGAATTGTTAATTATTAAAAAACCTAAATTAAAATAAATTATGAAAGAACAAGTTAATCAAAAAAGAATTTTTGCCTATATAGACAGCAATAACTTAAATTTAGGGATTCAATCACTAGGATGGAAACTTGATTTTAAGAAATTTAGAATTTATTTGAAAGAAAAGTATAATGTTTCTACAGCGTATTTATTTATAGGATATATACCCACTAATCAAAACTTGTATTCTTCTCTACAGAAAAGCGGTTTTGTTTTAGTATTTAAACCAACTATTCCTAGCAAAGATGGTGAGATAAAGGGAAATGTTGATGCAGATTTGGTATTGCAAGTTATGATTGATTACGTAAAAAATAACTTTGATAAAATAATCATTGTAGCCAGCGACGGAGATTATTATTCATTAGCTAAGTATTTTTATCAATGCAATAAACTCTTGGCATGCATGAGTCCTTATGCTAAAACTTGTTCTAGTTTATTAAAAAAATCTGCCAAAGAAAAAATAATATTTATGGATAATTTACGTAAAAAACTTGCATATAATGACCGGAAATGAAAAAGCACCGCTTGAGGACAAAACCTAAAGAGGTGCTTCTTCCTATGGATTCTAGTTATATATTAATCTTCTTATATAATTTTGTCAAATGGTTGTATGTGGATATCTTAAATTAAAATAAATTATGGCTAGAAAAAATATTTATGATCCAAAAGATAAAGAACCTTTCAAGTTAAGTCGTACAAAGGTAGATTTATTTGTTAACTGTCCTAGATGCTTTTATTTAGATAGGCGATTAGGTGTTTCTAGGCCACCAATGTTTCCTTATTCTTTAAATCAAGCTGTGGACACTTTATTGAAAAAAGAATTTGATATTTTAAGAAAAAAAGGTGAAGCTCATTCTTTAATGAAAAATTATAAAATAGATGCTGTTCCTTATCAACATGAAAATATTGATGATTGGCGTAATAATTGGAAAGGTATTCAATATTTAGACAAATCAACTAATTTTATAATTTTTGGGGCCATTGATGATATTTGGATTAATTCTCATAATGAATTACATATTGTTGATTATAAATCTACTAGCACCACTCAAGAAATAAGTATGGATTCTGAATATCGTCAGGGATATAAAAGACAAGCAGAAATATATCAATGGATATTTAGGAAAAACAATTTTAAAATCTCAGATATTGCTTATTTTGTTTATTGTAATGGAAAAACAGGTGAAGATAAATTTGATGGAATATTAGAATTTGATATTCAGATCCTTGATTATAAAGGCAATGATTCTTGGGTTGAGGCTACTATCAAAGAAGCTAAAAAATGCCTAAATTCTGATAAAGCTCCTCAAGCAAGCCCTGGATGCATATATTGTCAATATCGTGCTGCAGATAAAAAGTTAGAAAAGTAGATTCTTTATGAAAAAAGGAATTATTAATTTATTAATTTTAATAACCTTTGCAGGAAGTATTTTTATTGGGCAAAATATTGTTCTGGCTGATAATACAGAAATCATTCGTAGTTTTCAAACTAATATCCTTGTTAAAGAAAATTCTGATGTAGAGATTCAAGAAACTATTAATTATGATTTTGGCTCTAATCAAAAACATGGGATTTTTCGTCAAATTCCTTTTAAATATCCTTTGGAAGATAAAACTCTGGTTTTGAATTATGAAGTCCTTAAGGTTCAAGATGAACATGGTAAAAATATTGAATATCAAGCTTATAAAGAAGGAAATAATTTTGTAATTAAAATTGGTTCAGCTAATAAATTAATTAGCGGACAAAATACCTATATTATCAAATATGTTCTAAAAGGCATTATTAATTATTTTGATGAACATGATGAATTGTTTTTAAATATCACTGGTAATGATTGGCAAATTCCAATTAAACATGCAGAAGCTAATTTTGCTATAGATAATTTCTTTAACACATTATCAATTAAAGATGATTTTAAAACTAAGTGCTATACAGGGGTTTCTGGATCTCAAGAAGAAAATTGTTTAATTGATAAAGCTCTTTCAGCTAAAGTTATTTCTTTTATAACTTCTGATTTAAAGCCCAATGAAGGATTAACAATTGTAATAGGTTGGCCAAAAGGATTTGTTCAAGAAGTAGAGAAAAAATATATCCAAACCAAGACAGAATCAATAATATTAAATAAAATCATCCTTGTTTTCTTATATGCTTTATTACTTATTCCTGTACTTGTTTTTGGTTTTCTTTTATCTATGTGGTGGAAAAAAGGGCGTAACCCACGATCTTTAAAATCTATTATGGCTGAATATGAAGCTCCAGCAGGTATTTCTCCAGCAGAAGCACATATTATATTAACAGAAACTTCTCTTAATTTAGGTAAAATGGCCACAGCTACACTTATAGATTTAGCTCGGAGAGGTTATTTTATCATCCAAGAAGAGGAAAAAAAGACTTTGATTTTTAAATCAACAGATTGGAAATTTATTAAAACTGATAAACAAAAACCAGAAGATGTATTAAATGAATATGAGAAATATTTATTAGATAATATTTTTGAAGGCAAAGATAAAGTTTCTTTATCTCAACTTAAAAATACTTCAGGTCTTTCAAAACAAACAAAAATGAAAACAGAACTAGATCAAGCTAAAATATCTTTAGGTAAAAACCTAACAAATAAAAACCTATTTCCAGAAAATCCTTTTACTCTTATTAAAAAACTTAAAGATTGGCAATTTATCATAATGGCTTTTTATATAGCTATATGTTTTGTTGTCTTGCCTTTTATTTTATTAAAAATTGATAAATTTTTCTTTTTAAGCATCTTTAGTACTTTTGGAGGGCTTTTACTAAATATGATAATTTTCTCTATCTTTATTAAAATCATGCCTAGTTTAACTGAACAAGGAATGCAAATGAAAGAAAAGATAAAAGGATTTGAGTTATTCTTAAAAACTGTAGAACGAGATAGAGTCAAATTCCATTTTTCTCCTGAAGCTCATCCTGAGAAATTTGCTGAATACCTTCCTTATGCTATTTTATTTGGCGTGGAAAAACAATGGGCTAATTTATTTAAAAACATTGTTGCGGCCATACCTGATTGGTACCAAGGAGCACAAGGAACAAGCTTCAATTCAATTATTATGGTTTCTAGAATGCAAGCCATAAATACAGTTTTAAATTCAAGTTTTGTCGCTACTGGGCATACAGCTGCTAGTGGCCAATCTGGATTTGGCGGGAGTAGCGGAGGAGGATTTGGAGGTGGTGGCGGTGGTAGTTGGTAATTAAATATATTAAATATGTTTAAAAAAATATCTGAGTTTTTTAAAATAATAGGAATTGTATTAAAATACGGGGAAAAAGGTCTATTAAAAGATCCTTTAACTGGGCTTTATAATCGCTTGATTTTAAATGAAATAATGAACAGAGAGTTATGGGAAAGTGAAAGACATAACACTCCTTTTAGTATTATCTTAATAGATCTGGATAATTTGAAGATAATTAATGATAAAAAAGGACACTTGGAAGGAGATAAAGCTTTAATTGAAGTTTCCTCAACTATTAAGAAAAATTTAAGAAAAACTGATATTGCTGGCAGATGGGGAGGGGATGAATTTTTAATAGCCCTTCCTTATACTTCAAAACGAGGAGCAGAATTATTATTGCAAAGAATAAAAAAACACATACTTTTAGGTATAAGCGCTGGCATTAGTGAAAGTAAAAAAGGAATAACTATACAAGAAATGATAGATATAGCAGATAAGGAAATGTATTCAGAGAAAAAAGCAAAAAAGTCTTTTAATTAAACACTTGATATTTTAATCATCATGTGATAACCTGCTATAAAGTGGTTATCATGTGATAACCTGCTATAAAATGGTTATCAAACATATTATGAAAAATAAAGAGTTTTTAACTGTTAGTGAAGTTGCTGGACTTTTAGGTATTAGCCGAGAAGCTATTTTAAAAAGAATAAAAAAAGAACAAATAAAGGCCATAAAAATTGGTCGTAATTTTGCTATTCCCAAGAAAGAATTTGAAAGCATTTCAGGCAAAGCTTTAACTGAGAAACAAAAATCAATTTTAGATGAGGGAATTAAAAAGACAATCTCAGAATACAAAACAACTCTCAAACTCTTAGGGCAGGAATAACTATGAAAATAATTACTTTAACTGAGGTAAAGCATATAGCACATAGTTTGGCCAAAGTCTTTATGGAATTTAATGAACCGATTCCGCCATTTGAAACAAGATTTCCTCGCATTTTAGAAAGTTGTTTAGCAGTTCCATTTCAAAAATTTAATAACAAATATCTTTATAGCGGATTAATTTCTAAAGCCGCTATTTTGTTTTACTTGATGATTAAAAACCACCCTTTTCAAAATGGCAATAAAAGAATAGCCATGACTTCTTTGCTTGTTTTTTTATATAAAAATAATAAATGGATTGAAGTTGATAACCAAGCTTTATATAATTTTGCTATCTGGGTCACCACAAGTCCTTCAGAATTAAAAACAGAGGTAATTAAAAGCATAGAAAAATTTTTAAAATCTCATTTGGTAAATATAAAATAATTTGAAAACATGAAAACAGCTAAAAACAAAAAAGAATTAAAGCTATTATTTAAAGATAATTATTTATCAATGATAGAAAATGCTTGTGGATCTAAAATGTGGGCTAATGCTTTTTGTCTGGTTAAAGGTAAAAAACAAGATGTTCTTGATAATGGTTCTGTTTCTTGTGCTTATTTTGTCAGTTCTGTTTTAAAACTTTTTGATTTGATCCAAAGATTACATTTTACTGTCTTAGGCACAGAAAAAGACATTAGAGAATCAGGTTGGAAGGAAATAAGGATTTCTTCTAAAATGCCTGCTGGCAGTATTATCATTTGGGAAAAAGAATTATCTATAGACAAAAATAGAAAAAAAGAGTTTCATTATCATATTGGATTTTATATTGGCAAAGAAAAAGCTGTCAGTTTATGGACCTATCATAATTTTCCTGTTATTCATCATTGGACATATAACAATAAAAGAAAAATCATCAAAGCTTATTGGAGCTCTAAAATTAAAAATTAAGAAACAAAAAAGGGCAATTAAATTGCCCTTTTCTTATTATCTGCTTAAGCAGTATTCTTTGATCACTTTCTTTTTCTTCCCGTTTTTTCTTTTAGTTATGAATTTTACATAATTATATGTATTTCCACTTTTTTTCATATCATGAGTTATAACTTGATATGCCACTCCCATTATCTTCCTAAAAATTTCTGCTTGCTCTTCTTCATAGTCATAACCTGTGCGATTCATTTTCTTTTTTAGTATTGCTTTCATTTCTTCTACCTTTCCCATCGTCTCAGAATAAAGAAAAGTTCTGTAAAAAAATACTCTGCGCCTTTTAGTTCTTAATGGTTTACGTTGAGATTCTTTAGGCTGCATAAAAATCTTGTATAAAATATTCATTTTATCCCTCCTAATAAAATTTTCAAAGTTCTATTTGGTTATAATAATACCAGATTTCTTAAAATCTAGCAAGGTTATTGTTTTTGATTATTCTTGATATAATAAATACAGATAACAAAGATGTATTATGAAAAAAGCCATTCTTTATAAAAAACTAGCAGATAATAAGGTTCAATGCCTTGCTTGTTCACATAAATGCATTATTAATGAAGAACAAACAGGTATTTGCGGGGTCAGACAGAACAAACAAGGAGATCTATATCTATTAGTTTATAATAAACCAATTAGCGTTAATATAGAACCAATAGAGAAAAAACCTCTTTTCCATTTTCTACCTGGAGAGAAAATATTTTCTTTAGGCACTATTGGTTGTAATTTTGGTTGTGAATTTTGTCAAAATTGGGAAATTTCTCAATTGCCAAAAACAATTGATACTATCAGGCAAACAGGATATGAAAGACAACAAGAAACTTGGACTCCAGAAACAATAGTCCAGTATTGTTTAGAAAGTAAAATCCCAATGATTGCTTATACTTATAATGAACCAACTATTTGGACAGAATATGCTTATGAAATAATGAAATTAGCTAAAGAAAAGGGGATTAAAAATGTTTGGGTTTCTAATGGTTTTATGAGTCAAGAAACATTAGATTTAATTAGTCCTTACTTAGATGCAATTAATATAGATTTGAAAAGTTTTTCTGAAGATTTTTATAAAAATATCTGTAAAGCCCGATTAGAACCAGTAAAAGAAAATATTAAAAAAATCTATGAAAAAGGCATTTGGTTAGAAGTAACCACATTAATTATTCCTAAAATTAATGATTCTGATAAAGAATTAGAACAAATAGCTGAATTTTTAAAAAATATTTCAGAAAATATTCCTTGGCATATTTCTGCCTTTTATCCAGGATATAAAATGGTTGATATATCTTCAACACCAAAAGAATCTTTAATCAAAGCTTATCAAATTGGTAAACAAGCAGGATTAAAATATGTTTATATTGGTAATACACCAGATGCAGAATATGAAAGCACTTATTGTCCTAAATGTAATTTTCTTTTAATTAAAAGATTGGGTTTGGATATGATAGAGAATAAAATACAAGATGGAAAATGCCCAAAATGTAACACAGAAATAAAAGGAATTTTTTAAATCAATAACATGTTAACACGGTTGCCAATAGTGGCTGGAACATTTTATCCAAATGACCCTGAAGAACTCAAGCAAATGATTGAGGGGTTTTTGAATAAAGCCACTGTTGGTAAACAAAAAGAAAAAACAAGAGCCTTGATTTTACCTCATGCTGGTTATATCTATTCTGGGCCAGTGGCTGCTTATGGATTAAAAACATTAAAACCAGATTCTTTTAACAGGGTTATATTATTAGGCCCAAGCCATCATTTTGCTTTTGAAGAATTAGTAGCCACCACAGAAGATTATTGGGAAACACCATTAGGGAAAATAAAGGTTTTATCCAAAAATGATTTTCCAGAATTAAAAAATAAAAAAGAAATTATTGAGTCTGCGGAAATTCATCACCCAGAACATTGTTTGGAAGTTTTACTGCCTTTCTTGCAAGTGGTTTTAAAAGATTTTGAGATTTTCCCTTTATTAATTAGTGATATTAATATTCAAAAAGCAACTGAGATGTTAATGCCTATTATCAATGAAAAAACCCTGCTTATTATCAGTTCAGATCTAAGTCATTATTTACCTTGTTCTGAAGCTAAAATGATAGATAAGGTTACTATTGATGCTATTCTAGCTAATGATTTGAATCGTTTTAATGAATTTGGAAATGCTTGTGGAAAAAAACCTATTGAAATTTTATTAAACATTGCTATCAAAAAAAACTGGCAACCAAAACTATTATGCGCTATGAATTCAGATGAAACAGTTAAAGGACTTTCTTCAGATAAAGAAAGTCAGGTTGTGGGTTATGCTAGTATTGGTTTTTATGAAACAAAAGGATAAAAAATATCTTTTAGAATTAGCACGAAGAACCCTTGAGAAATATTTTCAAAACAAGGATATTTTACAAATAGAAATAGATGATTTATCAGATTCTTTAAAAGAGAAAAAAGGAGTTTTTATCTCTCTTTGGGAAAATGAAACTTTAAGGGGTTGTGTTGGTTGCCTTGAAGGCATCAAGCCAATTTTTGAAATGGTAATTGAAAACAGTTTAGCTAGTGCTTTATTTGATTCTCGTTTTTTACCTGTTAAAAAAGAAGAATTAAATAAAATTAAGATAGAAATCTCTATTATTGAACCTTTGAAAAAAATAGGTTTTTCTAATAATGAAGGTTTAATCAAGCATTTGAAGAAAAACCAACCAGGAATCTTAATTAAAAAAGGAGCTCATCAAGCTACCTTTTTACCTCAAGTTTGGGAAGATTTGAAAACTCCTGAAGAATTTCTTTCACATTTATGCTCCAAAGCTGGAATGAAAGAAGATTGTTGGAAAAATATTGATTTTGAGATTTATCAATATCAAGCAAATGTATTTAAAGAATAACTGAATGTTCTTGTTAGAATAAGTAAGGGTAAATTAAATTTCTTAAATATTCAGGATCAACACCAGGGCATTCAGTTGGCTCTTGTTTTAAATCTACTTCTTGATGACCTTTAATAAAGTTTTCAGTTTTTTCCCGACCAGATAAATCTATCTTTCTTAAAGAAAACTCTTGTTTTGATAAATCAAATTGATATTCTTCTGTTAAATATTGTATTAGGTTTATTAAAGATGCTTGCATTACATTATTGAATTCATTATATCCAGGACGAAAATCACCCATTAAAGCAATGGAAAGAGTGGCATTATTATGGCCATAAGTATGAATGCCAATAGCATATTTACCCCCTAAATTACCTTCAAAAACACGACCAGCGCCATCAATCAAGTAATGATAACCAATATCTTGCCATTTTCTCTGCACTGCTTGCATTAAATAAATTCTTTGAATTTCTTTTTTTGAATCTTCAAATTCTAAGGTAAAGCTACCTGCTGTATGATGAATAATTATTTCTTCCACAGGCAGATAATGATATTTTAATTTATTTTCTTTTTCCTGGCTTTGGAGAAAAAAACTATCAGTTAACTGAAAATTCTGTTTATAATTCAAAGCCAATTCTTTTGCTGTCCAATATTCTTGTTGAGAAAAACTATCTTCGGCATCATAAACTTCTGAATAACAAAAATTATCTTCACAATATTTTTCTATAAAATTCATATCAGCATAACGATTATCAGCTTTCCATTGTTCTCGACTGATAATTCTAACTTTATCATTACCTAAAAGCCGTTCTCCATAAGATTTATAAAAGTTAGTTAAATTAATATGTAAGGGAATATCAAAACTTATCTCCTGATGATTTTTAACATTATTTTCTGTAATAATCTCTGGCTCAAATTGTATGACAGAAGAAGTTAAAGAACCATTTCTTTTTATACCTAGATTAACTGTTATCGCCAGGATAAGAATTATAAAAATAGCTGAGATTATTACCAGATAAGATTTTTTTGATGTTTCAATCATTTTAATATTTGATTTAAAATCCAATTATTACCTCTAAGAAAAGCATCGCTGGACATTGTTTGTTTACCAGAAGGTTTAATTAATTCAATAACATAAAAACCTTTTTTACATTTAACAGCCATTTTATTTTGATAATCAAAAACTTTTCCTATTGGTAGTTTTTCTAATGATTCATCATTTTCCAAATAACCTTTTACTATTTTCAATATTAACTCATATTTTTGAGGATGCATAGCTTTAGTATAAGCACCTGGTTCAGGATTAAGGGCACGGACTTGTCTATCTATTTGAATATTATCTTGTTGCCAGTTAATTCTTTCATCTGCTGGTAATATTTTTTTACAAAAAGTTGCTTGGGAATGATCTTGAGCCATAGGAATAATTTTTCCTTTTAAATACTGAGGTATAGTTTGAATAATTAACTCAGCCCCGATAACAGCTAATTTTTCTGATAATTCTTCTGAATTAAATCTTAGATTATCAATTTTAAATTCAGATTGAGCAATAATTGGACCATGGTCTACTTGTTCGTCCATTAAAATTAAAGTCACCCCAGTTTCCATATCTCCGTTTAATATGACAGATTGAATAGGAGTTGCCCCTCGCCATTTTGGTAAAAGAGATGGATGTAAGTTAATAAACCCTTTTAATGGAATCGCTAATAATTCAGAAGGAATAATTTTACCATAAGCTGTCAGTATAATAAATTCTGGATTTATCTCTTTTATTTGATTTATAAATTCTTCATCTAATATTTCAGGCAATAATACTGGAATCTTATGCTCTAAAGCCAAAACATTAACAGGAGTAGGGGAAAGGATTTGTTTTCTGCCCCTTGGTTTTGGTTGATTAGTCACTACTAAAACTGGCTTCATTTTTGCTTGAAGTAATTTGTCTAAAACAATTTTAGAAAATTCTGATGAGCCAAAGAATATAAATTGATTCATAGTTATAAAGCTGGAGCTTGGTTTAATTCTTCTCTGGTAGTTTTAGCCTTGTCTGTAAAAAGAATACCATCTAGATGATCCATTTCATGTTGTAAAACCCTAGCTAATAAATCAAAGGCTTTGAATTTAATTTTCTTGCCTTCTGGGGTTGTTGCCTTGATAACAATTTTTTCTGGTCTTTCCACTTCGCCAAAAACATCAGGAACACTTAAACAACCCTCATCCATAACATTCATCTCAGTAGAAGTTTTTATAATCTCTGGATTAATTAATGAATAAACTTTGTCATTAACTTCACAAACAATCACTCTTAAGGGCACACCTATTTGAATAGCTGCTAAACCAATTCCATTATTCTGCTTCATAAAAACTGTCATCTTTTTTATAAGACTTCTTACTTCTGCGTCTATTTTCTTAACTGGAAGGCTTTTTTGTCTTAATGTTTTATTATCTTTACCTGTTATTAAATCCATAATGTTTTTTATAATGTATCTTTAGGGTCCACATCTACTCGCCAATATTTATTTAAAGAAATTGTTTTTAAGACTTTGTTTCTCAAATCTAATTCTTCTTTTGTTAACAAAGGCATTAAAGAATTAAGACCTGATAGTGAATTTGTGTTTTGTAATATCTTACTAGTAATGTATTTATATTTTATCAGGATATTCCAACGATAAACTTTTTTTTCTTTAAAAATAAAAGCTGGAGCTGGACCAAGAATAATGAAACTTCCTTGAAGGTTTTTAGGTATTGTTTTTAATATGACTTGATCTATTTTATCCCTGATATCCAAGGCTTCTTTTTCTCCTTTTTTCTCATCAGGATGAATTAGAGTTAATTTAATCAATTGAACAAATGGTGGCCAAAGATAATTTTGACGCCATTTTTTTTCTTGTTCAAAAAACTTTTTTTCTTCTTGATTAACTAAATATTGAAATATCTTGTTTTCTGGAATTAAAGTTTGAATAATTAATTTTTCCTTAGCTATCTTTTTTAATCTTAAAAGATAAAGGAAAACTCTTTCTTCACTATTATAATCAGGTAAGAAAATTAATGGATCTATAGAAGCCACAATAACTACATCTGCTGATTCTAATTGAGGCCTTAATAAAGCTTCAGTACCAATTAAGATTTTTATCTTACCTTGATTAAATTTATCAAATATTTTTAATTCTTTATTATCAAGCATTTGCCCTTCTAATAAAGCATATTGGGGCAGGGGAGAGATAAATTCTTTAAGCTCTTCACCAATCCTTTGCATTCCTATTCCTAAAGGTTTTAAGCGATAACCCTGACAAGCAGGACAAGTATTAGGCATTGGAGCTTGATAACCACAATGATGACAAATCAAAATTGCTGGTAAATGAAAACCAAGAGGAATATCACAATTAGGACATTTTGGCACAAATCCGCATTCCTGGCAAATAATACTAGTGGCTAATCCTCGTCGATTAATAAAAATAGCAATTTTCTTGTTTTTCTTAATTGCTTGTTCTATTACTGATAGAGTTTCTAAACCTAAGGCTTGAAAGGGTGGTTTTTTTCTTCCAGAGCCTTTTTGAGGTTCAATTCTTGGATTAATAATTTTGATATTCAATGATTGAGGCATGATAATACAAAGAGAGATAATTTACTAAAGTAATGGCATTATGATAAGGTTTTTGATCCCATGATTTATATGCTGGGTTATTGCTATCAATGATAATAATCAATCCTAAATTCTGCCAAGGTAAAAACACAGCTGAGCGTCTGCCAATAATCAATAAAGCTTCTTGATTGTTAATCTTTTTCCACAAATCGTTAAATTCCTTAACTTTTAAATCAGGACCAGCAATATAAACTGTTTCTTCTAAAGAGGTTTTTATTTTATCTAAATAATATTGTTGATGTAAAACAGTAGGCGCTAAAATCAATACTTGTTGTTTTTTAGATAAACATTGTTTTATTTCTTTAATTAAAAAAGAAAAATCATTTGAAAAAATATTACCTTTCTGTCTTTTTAATATTTCCTTACTTGCTAAGGGTTTTGTAATTTTAAAATACTCAGGAAATTCTTCATCAGGAAGTTTTTCAAGATACTTAGAAAGAGATTTAATCCTAGAAGGCAAGATTGTTTTTATAGCCAAAGAAGTAGAACAGAAATAATAACGAGCCATAAAATCAGCTAAAATAAAAAACAATGGAGGCATTAATGGCTTAAAGGAAATAACATTTATAATAGGTTTAAGAGCAAATTTAGATTTTTTAATTAAAGCTTTTCTAGAAACAACATTTTCTGATCTTAAAACTGTTGCTAATACTTTTCTACGATTTAAAAAAACTTCAACCAAACAACCTCTTTTAACATCTTGTTTTGAAAAGTAAGAAAAAATCTGAGATTGACCAAGAGGAATATTAGTTAAAGGAACAACATCTAAGATAAACATAAATACTTATTATTTGAGTAAAAAACTGTTTAAGTCTGTATAAATAGGCCCTGAAGAAGTTAATTCACTTTCAATTATTGAAATTTGATTTAAATTAAAAGATTCTTCTGTTTTCAATTCTATTTCTGAAACAGAAGGTAGATTTAAACAATTTTCTTTATTAATTCTAGCTAAGGTAATATGTGGTTTGAATAAACGATTTTCCTTTTTAAATTTTATTCCTTGATCTATTAATTCTTTTTCCAAAGATTGATGAAAATTAATTAATTCTTCAGATTCTTTACCTTGGGCCCAGATTAAACGAGGATTATGAATAATCGGACCATAGGTGATTTTATTTATCTCAATTCTAATGGGGAAAAAAGATTTTACAGTATTTTCACAAGCTTGAATTACTTTATATAAATCATTGTTCCAAATATCACCAATAAAGATTAAGGTTAAATGCATTGATTTTTCAGGTATTAAACGAAAACAAGAATTTGATAATTTAGCTAATTGATATCCTGAAAAAACCTTTTTAACATTACAAGGCAAATGTGAGGCAATAAATATCCGATGTTTCATATTAATCCTATTTTATATTATTTTTACTTAATTATCCAATAAAAGATAAATTCCAAAATTGACAAAAACAGCTTAAAAACTATATAATTACTTAAATGAGCATTAAAAAACAGCATATTCACTTAATTGGAATAGGTGGCTCAGGCATGACTGCCTTAGCTAATCTTCTGCTAGAAAAAGGATATTATATTTCAGGATCTGATAAAAAAGATTTTTCAGCTAAAAAGAAATTAGAACAAAAAGGAAGTAGAATATTTATTGGTCATCAGATAGAAAATATTCAAAAACCAAAAACTGTTGTTTATTCTTCAGCAATTCCTAAAAACAATATTGAACTTTTACAAGCTAAAAAGAAAAAAATCCCTGTTTTTAATCGTTTTGATTATTTAATAAAGCTTTTAAATGACAAAAAGATTATTAGTATTGCTGGTTCTCATGGCAAAAGCACTACTGTTGCCATGACTGCTCATATTTTAAAAAAACAAGGACTAAAACCAATAGTTTATTTAGGCGCTAAGACTAAAGACTATCCTTTAGGTAGTGAATGGACAAATGGAGAATATGCAATAATTGAAACTGATGAACATGATAAATCTTTTTTAAAAACCCCTTCTTATCTACCATTGATTACTAATGTAGACAATGACCATTTATTTGCTCAAGGACCATATAAAACTGATTTTTCACTTTTAAAAAAAGCTTTTCAGATATTTGCTGAACAAAGCCTTTCAGGTTTTATTGTTTTAAATAATGATGATGAATTCTTAAAAACTCTTTGTAAAAAAACCAAAAAACAAATTATTAATTTTGGTATTAATAAAAAAACAGATTTATCAGTAAAGAATATTCAATATCTAAAAAATAAGTCAACTGCTGATTTGTATTTTCAAGGAAAATTTGAAGAAAAACTTCATCTTGTTGTTCCAGAAAAAGAGAATATTTACAATGCCTTAGGGGCTATTTTAATTGCTAAAATTATTGGAATTCCTTTTAAAGATTCTTTAAAACACATTAAGACATTTTCTGGGGTTGAAAGAAGGTTTAGTGTTGTTTATAATCAGAAAATAGCAATCGTTGATGATTATGCCCATCATCCAACAGAAATAAAAAGCCTCTTAAGAATGGCTCATCAGGTATTTGGTAAGAGAAGAATCATTTTAATTCTAGAACCTCATCGTTATTCTCGTATCTCCTTTCTTTACAAAGAATATGCCTTAGCTGTAAAAAATTGTAATGTTTTATTCTTATTACCTATTGATCCAGCTAATGAAAAACCAATTAAAGGCATCGATGAAAAGATAATATATGAGCAAATCTTAAAACAAAAAACTCTTAAAAAAACACAAATTCATTTAAATAATGATTCATCAGAATTATTTAAAAACCTTTATGGTATTCTTAAAAAAAATGATGTTGTTATCTTCACTGGCCCTGGAAAAATAGCAAACTTACCTTATCAATTTATTAATTTTTTGAAAAAAAATGAAAAATAACTCTAAGATAAACTTTAAAGAAGTAGGTCTCATAACCTTAGGCATTGTTTTGTTTCTTGCCATGTGGGGTTTAGGATTTATGCATGGTGCCCAATGGGGCTGGCAAGCAAATCTGCCTTCTCCTTTTGAAAAGATAATTAACAAACAAGCGCCAGTTACTGTGCCTGATTCTGATATGGGTATTTTTTGGGACACTTGGAAAGTAGTTTTGGAAAAATATGTTGACCGTTATGATTTAGATCCTGAAAAAATGATTATTGGGGCTACAAAAGGATTGATTAATTCTTTAGAAGATCCTTATTCTGATTTTTTAACAACTGAAGAAACTCAAGAACTTTCAGATGAATTATCAGGAGAGTTTTTTGGTATTGGCATGGAAATAGGAAAAAAAGATGGTTATTTAGTAGTCGTAGCCCCATTGCCAAACACTCCAGCTGAAAAAGCTGGTTTAAAACCAAATGATATTATTTTAAAAATTAATGATTTAGAAACAGTGAATTTTTCAACTACTAAAGCTTCACAATTAATACGTGGCCAAGCTGGAACTAAAGTTTCTTTAACCACTTATCGTCCTTCTACAAATGTAACAGAAGAAATAGAATTAACTAGGGAAAAAATTCAAATTCCAACTGTTAGCTGGCAAATGTTAGAAAACAATATTGCTTATCTAAAGATTTATAATTTTAATCTACCTTTAAAAATTGATTTTTACCAAACAGCTTTGGAAATATCCAGAGCCAAGCCCCAAGGACTTGTTTTGGATTTACGCAATAATCCTGGAGGGTATTTGGATGCTGTGGTTAATATTAGCGGCTGGTTTTTATCTAATGGAGATATTATTCTTAAAGAAGATTTTGGTAAAGAAGAAAGTAAAGTTTTTCGTGTTAGTTTAGCTCAAAATTTGTTAAAAAATATCCCCACTGTGGTTTTAGTTAATGAAGGTACTGCCTCAGCTTCTGAAATATTAGCTGGGGCTTTAAGAGATAATCGGGGAGTAAAATTAATTGGCACTAAGACATTTGGTAAAGGCTCGGTTCAAGAATTAGTAACCTTAAAAGATGATAATAGCTTAAAGATAACCATCTCTCGTTGGCTTACTCCAAAAGAAACAATTATCCAGAATAATGGATTAGAGCCAGATATTATGATAGAATTAGAAAATCAAGAAGAATTAGGCACTTATTCTAAGATAGATCCAACAAAAGACAATCAATTGCAAGCAGCCATTGATGAATTAATAACCCCTCTGCAAATAATGCCCAGAGGAACTATTCTTCCTGAACAAAATTAAAAATTAATTATGAAAGTTTATTTATTACAAGATGTTTCTGAATTAGGAAAAAAAGGAGAAATTAAAAAAGTCGCCATTGGTTATGCTTTAAATTATCTCTTTCCCAATAAATTAGCTCAAAGAGCTGATGAGAAAATTGTACAAAAGGTTTCTGAGCAAAAAGAATTAAAAGTACAAAAAGAAAAGCAGGAAAAAGAACTGGCCCTAAAGACAGCAGAAGATTTAAAAAACCTTGTATTGGAAATTCCTCTTAAATTCTCAGAAAAAGGAAAAAAAGCTTATGACTCTGTTAATGCTAAAAAAATCATTGAGGAATTAAAAAACAAAAGCATCTCTTTAAAAGAAAATCAGATTGAATTAAAAAACCCCTTAAAAGAACAAGGGGATTATGAAATTAATGTAAATCTTTATCCTGAAATATCAGCTAGTTTAAAAGTTAGAATTAAGACTGTTCCTTTAAAACCAAAGGAATAACGTTTATCACGCTAACTCTTTTAATCTTACCAGTAAAACTTTTTTTTCTTTTAGTTGAAAACTTTACAATTCCATCTTTAAGAGAAAAGATTGTATCATCTTCGCCAAGACCAGTATTTGTGCCTGGATGCCATTTAGTTCCTCTTTGTCTGATTAAAACATTACCCGTTCTTACTTCTTGACCGTCAGCTACCTTAAGACCAAGACTTTTTGGACGTGAATCTCTACCTAATTTTGTTGAACCACCAGCTTTTGTCCTTGCCATATTGTATTAAAAATTAAAAATTAAATATTATGCCCCACTGTTTAAAAATATTAGCAAAAATTATTGATTTTGTCAAAAAGCATTTCTGGCTCTCCAGTTTTATTTTTTTGACTATTGTTTTTTCTTTTACCTCAGGAATTATTCTTGGCGCTAATATTCTTAGTCGTCCGCCAATCATTATTGAAAAAGAATTAATCCTTGATTTAGAACAAGGATTAGCTCAAATTGAAGCTAAAAAAGAAGCACAAAAAGAATTTCCTTTTGTAGCCAGTTCTCGAGGAAAATACTATTATCCTGTTGAATGTAGCTTAGCTAATAGCTTAAAAGAAGAAAATAAAATCTATTTTAAATCTCGAGAAGAAGCTGAAGCTAATGGCTATACTTATAATACTAGGTGTAATTAATAATTATTCTAATTCTTCTTCTAATTCTTTCTTGCTTACATTATTTGAAGTGAGATATTTATATTTTTTTTCTATTTTCTCAGCTGCTTTTACCTTATCTCTTAATTCTTGAGGGATTTCTTTTAAAACCTTGTCTAGTCTTTTTTGGTCTATGCCTAGGATTTCTTCCCATTTTCCTAAAGGCTCTAATACTTCTTTTAATTGTTTTTTATTGTATGAAACTTTGTTATGAACCGTACGACTAAAATACCCATTTTCTCCAAAAACTCTCTTTAGACCTTTTTCATGGCTATAATCTTCTATGCAATTTTTTAAATTACAAAGCTCTTCTTCTATTTTCTCTTTTTTTTCTTTGAGCTTAAAGTATTCATCTATTTTTTCTTTAACATTTTCTCCATTGATTTGATTTTCTATTTCATACAAGTGTTTCCAAATTGGACAAATATTCCGATAACCGCACCAACCACATAAAGGCGATGGCCTGGGTTCAAAACTACTTTTTTCTATCTTATGAATTGTTTTAATAACTTCTTCTTTGCTTTTTTCTAAATCTTCTTCTGTTCTTTGAGATTGAATCTTTTCATTAAATTTAAGAAAATACAAACTTAAAGACAGATTTTTTAAATCTGTTCTGGGCCAACGATTTTTAACTCCAATAGCATACAAAGATAATTGGGCACTAGAATCTGTTTCTCTTTGAGAAGCAATTCGTTTACCAGTCTTGTAATCTATTATCTCCATTCTCCCATCAGGTAATTTATCTATTCGGTCAATAATACCAGTTAAAATGTGTTTTTTATTAGGTTTGTCTGGATCTTCATCTATGGTAACCTCAAACCTAGTTTCCAAATCCAAGATAGAAGTCTGGTGGGGGATATTAGTTTTATAATATTCTTCTAAGATTCTAATTCCTTCTTTAAAATATGAATTTTCTTCTTCTGGATCTTGCCATTCAAATCCTTCTGATTTTTTAGGCCAAGATTCTTTATAATAATCTAATAAAGCATCTAGAGTAGGGAAGTGAGGGTCTTTTTGATAAAACCATTTAAGAACTTTGTGGATATAAGTGCCAAAAACAGCCTCTTTGCTTTTAGGCTCTTTTAATTTATCTATTTGTGAATATTTATACTTTAGAGGGCACTGTTTAAAGTTTTCTAAACTAGAATAACTAACTCTCATATTTGAATTAATCTTTTACTTAAAACATTTTATCATATTTTTTACTGATTTACCATTTACTTTCCATTGACAAAATATTTTATAACTGATATAATAATATCAGTATTTTGAAAATTTAAAAAGAAAGAGAGGAAAAGCAAATGGATTCTAAATTCCAAGAGCAATTGAAATTATTCTCGATTCCAGAAAGGAAAAGCCAGAGTAGAAAATGGCCATTTGTATACCACCTGATAGTGATCGAGCCTGATGATGAGTATCACATCTGGCAAGGTGGGTTCTCCTTAGCCCAAGCTAAGAAAATAGCTGCAAGGAAGTATAACAGGGCTAAGGGATATTATGAGTCTACCTTTGTGCCTTTTAGTGCGGATTATCAAGTTTATAAAAAATAAAGGAGGTAAAAGATGAAAAGGTTAATATGGCTAGAGGGGTGGATGAATTTAGAATCAGGAGAACTAAATCTAAGTTTATCCACTTACCACAAAAAGGAAGACCGAATTATTTTCCAGAAAATTTTAAAGAAAGTTAAGAAAACCTGGAAAAAAGCCTTTCGAGATATGAAGGAAATATATGATATAGACTTGAATATTCCTGAAGGAGGAAAACTTTCTCCGGAGGCAAGAAATAATTATAGGATTTATATTTGTGGAAATGAAAAAGGTAAAAAAAGCAAAGAAATTATACAAAAAGGAGGATATAACGAATATTAAATAATAACCGGCTGGTTAATCCAAGCCGGTTTTTTCTTTTAAAGTAATTTTTGTTTTCTACCACCATGAAACTTCCGGTGAATTTCTCTAAGTTTCTTATTAGTTACATGAGCGTAAATCTGAGTAGCTGCAATATTCTTATGACCTAAAAATTCTTGAAGAATTCTAATATCAACACCTTGAGCTAATAAATCAGTGCTAAAAGAATGTCTTAAAACATGAGGCGTAGTATTTAAAGGTAAACCAGCCATAATCACATACTTTTTCATTGATTTTTCTATAGAGCGATTAGTTAATCTTTTTGGAACACCTTTTTTAATTTGATGATTTACAAACAAAGCTTTTTCTTTATCTTCTCGTAAATCTAAGTATTTTTTTAACCAAGACAAAGCTCTTTCTGAGATATATACAGTTCTCATCCGGCCACCTTTACCAATAATACTTAATTCTAAATCAGTAATGTTGGGTTTGATTTTGATTTGTTCACGATTTAATGAAGTTAATTCTGAAATACGCATTCCTGTTGAAAAGAAAATTTCTAAGATAGCTCTATCTCTTAATCCTTGAATTTTTGAAATATCAGGCGCAGAAAATAATCTTTCCAATTGTTCTAAATCTAAGAACCTTATTTGTTTATCTCCTTTATCTCTGGCTAATTCTATTTTCTCAGCTGGTAATGAAAGAATATCTTTATCAGCAAAGAAATTTAATAAAGACCTTAAAGCTATCAAATAATAATTCTGGGTGGATTTTTTAAGAGGTCTACCTAAATGACTAACAGATTGACGAGATAGAAAAACCCGATAATCCCATATATGATCAGAAGATAGCTCATGAGGTTTAAGCTCTTCCATCTTGTTTTCTTTTAACCAATCTAAAAACTTTTTTAAAAACCTTGCATAGTTTTCTTGTGTCTTAGATGATAATCCTTTTTGTATTTCTAACCAATCTAAAAAATCATTTAAATAGGAGGGGATTGGTTGATTGCTTCTTTTCATAATTATAGATTATATTACAAGTCGCTTAACTTAAATTATGCGAACTATACTCTATTTATATTAACGCATTAAAATGCGTTGTCAAGGCTACTCCCCTAAAATTATGTGTCTTTTAAATAAAAACAAATTTATTTTACAAAATATTCTAAAAACTTTATTACTGCTTCTAAACCAACAATAAGAAAACTAGCTATGGTTTTTAAAAATCCTCCAATTAATAATACAATCTTAGAAACAAACCCAGTCATAAATGTTTCATTAACAAAATGACCAATATCTTTAATTATCTCTAACAAAAGCTGAGTTAATTGCTCTATATTATTCATGTTTTTATTTGATTTAAGGCTTGTTCAATTCTTAAAATTGTTTTCTTCTTACCTAAGATTTCTGCAATTTCAAATGGACTTGGTGAAGCTTTTTTACCTGATAAAGCCACTCTCATTGGCCAAAGTAATTTTCCTTTATCTTTTTGATAATTATCACTTTCTGTTATAAAATTATAAAACTTAATTTGAATATTAATCCGATTAAAATCTTTTTCACTTATATCTTTTAAAATATTCAAACAATCATTCAAGGAAACAATGATTTCTTTATCTGCCATTGATTTCCATTTTAAAAGTTCTTTTGAATAAACAAGATTTTCTTTAAAAAAGAAATCTGAAAAATCAATAAATTCACTTAATTTAGTTAATCTCGGCGCCTCTAATTCAATTATCTTTTTTATATATTCTGGGGAATTGTCTTCTATTATCTTAGAATCAGGATAAAAATTCTTTATATACTCCCCTATTTTATCAAATAACTGATCAGTGTTTAATGATTTTAAATGTTGGGCATTAAACCAATCTAGCCTTTTTATATTAAACACTGCGCCTCCTTTTTGAACCCGACCCAAATCAAAAAGCTCAATCAATTCTTCCATGCTATATATTTCCCTATCGCCTATAGGATGCCAGCCTAAAAACGCTAAAAAATTAACTAAAGCCTCTGGTAAATAGCCTTTTTTTTGATAATCTATTAAGCTTACTGCACCATGTCTGCTGCTTAATTTAGACCTATCTGGGCCTAAAATCATAGGTAAATGCGCGTAATTGGGCATAGGAAGGCCTAATAACTCCTGAATAGTGATTTGCTTAGGGGTATTGGAAATATGGTCTTCTCCGCGAATTACATGCGTTATTTTCATTAAATAATCATCAATTACAACAGCAAAATTATACAAAGGCTCAATTAGACTCTTAGCAATTACAGTATCGCCAATAAGATTTAAATCAAATTCAACTTCACCTCTAATAAGATCAGTGAATTTTATCACCTTATTAGGCATTTTAATTCTTATCACTGCTGGTTTTTTTTCTGCTAGGTTTTTCTTAATAACACTTTCTGGCAAATCCCGACATTTTTCAGAATACTTAGGAGGCAAGCCCCTAGCAATCATATCAGCTTTTTGAGCTTCTAATTCTTCAGGCGTGCAAAAACAATAGTAAGCTTTGCCTTCTTTTAAAAGTTGTTCTAAGTATTTTTTATAAATCTCTGTTCTCTCGCTTTGATGATAAGGCCCAAAAGAACCTTGTGTTTCTGGACCTTCATCCCATTCAATGCCTAACCATTTTAATCCATCTAAGATATTTTTCTCATATTTCTTCTCTGACCTTTCCTTATCTGTATCTTCTATTCTCAAGATAAACTTGCCTCCATTTTTTCTAGCAAATAAATAGTTAAACAAGCCTGTTCTCGCATTACCAACATGAAACCACCCTGTTGGACTAGGCGCTAAACGAACTCGTGGACCAAATAATGATTGTGATATCTTAGGGTCATCCATAATAAAATACAAAAAATCTTAAAATTATTTTACCACATAACAGAATGACCGTAAAGATTACAATGTTGTTAAAATCAATTGAGCAATATCATGAGCTGCTTGAGGTTTGGCAAATTTTAAAGCTGCCTTAGTCATCATTTGTCTTTTATTATCATCAAAAAGAATTCTTAATACCAATTCAGAAAATACATTAGTGGTTAAGTTTTCTTCTTCAACTACTGTTGCTGCTCCTGTTTGCGCATATTCATAAGCATTTTTCTTTTGATGATTACGACTGGCCCAGGGCAAAGGAATTAAAATTGATGGCTTGCCTAAGGCAGCTATTTCAAATACCAAACCACTGCCAGCCCGGGCAATAATCAAATCACTGATTAAATAAACATCTTTTAATGAAAAATTAACTGATTCATCTTTTTCTTCAAAAAAATCTATCGGATGATAAAATTCTTGATATCTCCTATCTCCTACTATTTCTTGAAAAACCACATTAGCTTCCCTTTGAATAGCTTCATAATTAGCTTTACCTGTTTGATGAATTACTGTAACTTTATCTATTATCTTAGGTAAAATATCTAAAACCAAATCATTTATATGCTTAGATCCTTGAGAACCGCCAATAATAGTCACCACTGGCTTATCAGGATCCAAACCTAAAGATTGTTTAATATTTTTCAAATCAATTTCCTCATCTGTTTCTGACAATAATTCTGTTCTTATAGGATTGCCAGTAAGAATAGTTTTCTTTTGGGAAAAATACTTTTTCGTATCTTCAAAAGAAACAAAAACTTTCCGACTAAACCTGCCGCTTATATGATTGACTAAACCTGGAATGGCATCACTTTCATGAACAAAAATAGGGATAAAGAAAATTGTGCCCCAAAAAATCACAGGAAAAGAACCATAACCCCCTTTTGAGAAAATAGCATCAGGCATAATCGTATAAGTATAAAAAAGAGATTGGAAAATACCGCCTAGAGTTTTAAAAAAATTAATAAAGATATTCAACAAGCCAAAAAACTTGTTTCTAGAATTATCTAAATTATTAAACTTACCAGCCAAGATAGTTTTTACCTCAATCCCCTGCTCTTTTAAAACATAGGGCAAGGTAAAATCATCAGGCCCAATGTAGAAAAGTTCAAAAGAAAGATTTCTCTCTTGAGCTATTTTTTTAAATTCCCTGGCCACAGCTATCAAAGGAAAAGTATGACCGCCTGAGCCTCCACCAGTAAGCATTAAACGTATTGTTTTTTCACTTGTTTTTGGTCTTAAAAAAGAAATATCTCTCATATATATAATTTTAAATTTATTATCGTGCGCGTTTGGCTATACTACTTAACATTCCTATGGTTATTAAATTAATAATCAATGAAGAGCCACCATAGCTAATAAAAGGCAAAGGAATTCCTGTCATCGGCACCACCCCACACATAGCGCCAATATTAATAAACGCCTGGAAACCAATATTACAAATTAATCCAATGGCTAAGAATTTACCAAATTCATCAGCGGCTCTACTAGCTATTCTAAATCCAATTAAAATTAAAATCAAAAAAAGAACAATAATAACCACTGAGCCTAAAAAACCAAATTCCTCTGCAATAATGGAAAAAATCGCATCAGTATGACTTTCTGGAAGGTAATTGAATTTTTGAATGGATTTGCCAAAACCAATGCCTAACAATCCTCCTGAACCAATACCTAATAAAGACTGGGTTATATGATATCCTTTGCCTAATGGATCTGCATGAGATGAAAGAAAAGTTTTAAATCTATCTAAACGATAAGATGATTCATTAGCAAAAATGAAATAATACAAAGTTAAGCCGCCTAATAAAACCACTGTTAATAATTGAGTAAAATTAATTCCAGCAGTTAAATACACGGCTAAGCTAGATAAACCAAGAACGATTAAACTACCCGTGGCTGGTTGTTTTAAAATTATTAACCCTACTACTCCTAAACTGGTTAAAAAACAAAGAAAAGGAAAACCAAATATTCTTTTTCTTTGTTTAAAAGAAGCCTTGCTTAAAATACTGGCTAAAAAGAGAATATAGGTGATTTTCAATAATTCTGAAGGCTGAAAAGACAAAGGCCCTATGGCTAACCAACGACGAGCTGCAACTCCAGAAGAAGATTGAAAAGCAGGCACAAAACAAAGAAGCAAAAGCACAATATTAATAATCAAAAGAATAAATGAATACTTTTTCCAAACATGATAATCTATCTTTGAAACAATCCAAAAAGCTATCAAACCTAAAAAAACACCAAAAAAAAGCTGTCTTTTTACAAAATAATAAACATCACCATATTTTTGTTCTCCAATCACTGCTGAAGCGCTAATCAAAGCAATCAACCCTAAAATTAAGATAAGGAAACTAGTAGAAATCAAAGATTGGTTTAATCTATAAGAAAGCTTAGCCATTATCTTAATTTTATAGTATATTCCTTTGAATCTCAAATGAAATTCAGGTATAATACAAATATGAAAAAGTTTTTGATTTGTTTATCAATCATTATCATTTTAGGCCTGGGTGTATTTTTTACTCTTTCTCATTTCCAAGCCAATAATCAAACCAAAGGAACCTTAAGATTTAAAGTCCATCCTTTAGAATCTATTGTTAAGATTAATAACAAAACCTATCAAGATTCCAGAGGTATTTTTGATATTAATCTTTCCTCTGGAAAACAAAAATTATTAATCTCCCTGCCTGAATATTCTTTTATTGAAGAAGAAATCAATATTGAACCAGGAAAAACCTTAGACCTAGGCAGTCTTTTTCTTTTCCCTAATAATTGGCAAGAAGAAAATATAATAAACTCAAATACAATTGAGAATTTTTACTTAACCCTGGATTCTAACCGCATAGTTTTTATAGAAAAAGACTCAGATTATCTTTGGTATCTTTTTATCCGTAATTCTTCAGAAAAAGAACTTTTCTGGAAAACTTCAACTCTACCTGAAGAAGTTGTTTTTTCTCTTAAGAAAACCATGTTAGTTAATTTAGGAAAAAACAATTGGCAAATCGTATTTCTGCCCAAAAGCCTGATTCAAACCAGCATTTCCTTAACTGATGCTTTTAAGCAAGCGCTTAACAATTCTGACTTTAAAACAAACACTCTTTCAAGAGAAATTATCCAAGCTGACTTTTATCCTCAAGATGATAATTATTTAGTTATCAGAACAGAAGACGCTCTTTATCTCTTAGAATTCCTTAACAGAGAAATTGAAAAAATACATGATGGTCCTGTTTCCCCTTTTCTACTAGAAGAATCATCTATATATTTCCTAAAAGAAAATGGCGTCTTAACTAAAACTTCTTTACAAACAAAACAAGAACAACAAATATCCTTGTTTAGTTTTGAAAGCCAAGATTTAGAACAAACAAAAATTAAAAAAAGAAAAAACCAAGAAGAATTTTTAATCATTGAAAGCTCTAAAAAAGCTTCTTATCTTAAACCCCCTGAAAACATCCCTGTGATTATAGGGGAAAACCTCTTAGACGCATCTTTTTCTCTAGATGAAAAAGAGATTTTATTGAATTTGAAAGATGAAATAGAAATTTATAATACAGAACAGGAAATAAAATATGCAACAAAACTGTTTGCTGATATTCCAGCCCAATGGTTTTTAAACAATGATTATCTTCTTTTTCAAAAAGATAAAACTTTAAATACCTTCTTTATAAAAGAAAACAAAATCTGGCCTATCAGCGCTAATATTAAAAATGACAATTTCTTTTATGACCCCACTATTAACTATGTTTTTTACCTTTCTGACCAAGGAGTAATAAAAGTTAGTATTTAATTAAATATTTAAATAAATAATAAAAAAGCCGTTAATGTTATAATTAACGGCTTTATGTTATTAAATGTAATGCAGGAACAAAATAATAAAAAAAGAAATTAACCAAGCTATAACAGTGCGCTCCATCTTCTCAACCTCCTTTGTTTAAGTTAGTATAGATTAATCATTAAAACCAAAACCATCATCATCGCGAAAGTTTCCTTTTGCATCTAATATCACTCTTATTCCTTCTGGCAACCTTAGGGTTACAAAAGTCTTATCTTTAATAATCCTAATATTTTCAAATCCAATAAAAAGTTCTTTAGCTTTTGCTTTTGTATCCTTGTTTTTTAAGAAGGGGTATTGCCTCTTAACAAAGGCTTTTATATACCTTTCAATTAAAGCACTCCTTTTTTTGTCTTTTTCTTTTATTTTCATTTCAAATCAAACCTCCTTTAAAATCTTTCATTAATAATATTTCCCTCAATATCTATACCATAAAAACCTCCTCTTTCTTTTCTTATTATTAAGATATATCTTTCCCCTTTCAATTCTCCCGCAATTGCCTTTTCAATACTTTCTTTTTCTTCTTCAGAAATATTACCTTTTAAAATAAAATTCCTTAAAGCTTCTTTCCCTTTCTTTGATATTTCCATCATTACTCTCCTTTTAATTTTCAATGTTCTAAAAACACTCTTAATTAAGAGTGTTTTTAATTTACCATAATTTACCTAATAAGTCAATTAACGTTTTGACCATTGAGGTCTTTTTCTGGCTTTTTTCAATCCAAATTTCTTTCTTTCCACTACTCGGGAATTTCTCGTTAAGAATTCTTTTTTTCTTAACATTGGCTTGAATTTTTGTTCATCTATCTTTACTAGACAACGGCTAATACCTAATCTTATTGCTTCAGCTTGACCAGTCATACCTCCGCCTTTAACCTTTACGGAAACTAAAAAGGTATTTTCCATCTCAGCTAATCGTAAAGGATCTAATACTTGTTTACGATATTTTTCTAAAGGAAAATATTCATTTATTGTTTTTTCATTAATGATAAAACCTGGCTTATCTTTATAAAGCCTTACTCGGGCAACAGCTTCTTTTCTTCTGCCAACCGCCTCAATATATTTTGACTTGGTTGTGGGTTTTTCTTGTTTGGCTATAGTTTCTGTCTTCTCAGGTTTTTTTGTTTCCTTTTTAACTGTTGTTTTTTTTGTCTTTTTTTCTGCCATAACTTACTTAATTTTTAATTTTGAATAATTAATCTCTTTAATCTTTTATCTCTAAGTTTGTTTTTAGGCAACATTCCTTTTACCGCCATGGATAAAACTTTCTTAGGATCTTTGACCCATAAATCTTCTAAACTAATTTGTTTTAAATGACCTAAATATCCTGTGTGTTTGTAATAAATCTTGGTTTTGGATTTTGATTCTCTAAAAGGTTTTATCTTATCTAAATTCTCTATGATAACAACTGTCTCCCCTGGTTTATTAGGAGCATATTCTGGTTTATGCTTGTCTTGGAGATATACAGCTATTTGTGAGGCTAAGCGCCCTAAAGATTGACCTTCAGCATTAATAACAATTTTATGATTTTGTTTTTCCATTATTAAGGTTTATTTTTGTTGTTTTTCTAATTCTGTTTGCTTTGTCTCAGCCTTTTCCAAAACAGGTTTATCTACAAATTCTAAAATAACCAAAGGAACAGCATCCCTAACTCTTCTTTCAGATGTTTTAATAATTCTTGTATAACCACCTTTTCTTTTTGCAAATAAAGGAGCTATCTCATAATAAAGCTTATTCGCTGCTTTTTCTGGAAGCTTTTTTTTAACATTTCTTAAAGCAGCTAAATCTTGTTTTTTAGCTATGGTTATTAATTTTTCAACAGTAATTTTAGTTTCTTTAGCTTTTTCTAAAGTGGTTTTTATCTTTTCATGCAATATCAAATTAGCCGCCAAACTTTTTAAAAGCGCTTTTCTTTGATCTCTTTCACGATGAAATTTTCTTCCTTTTTTTAAATGCTTCATCTTCTTACTTTAATGTATATTCCAAACCCTTAATGACTTTTTTTATCTCCTCTAGGGATTTTTCTTTAATGCCTTCTAGATTCATTAAAGTCTCTTCTCGGTATCTTAACAATCCAGCCAATGATTTAATCCCATTATTGATTAAGGCTTTTTTAGTCTGAGAACTTAAATCAAGTTCTTCTATTGAAATATTCTTTGGTTCTTTCTTTTGTTTTTTAGAAACTCCTTTTTCTTCTTTATTAATTTCTTTTACTTCTTCAATGATAAATTTCTCTGCCACTAATTTAAAATGATCTTTGAGAATATTCGCTGCTTGGCCCAAAGCTTGTTCTGGAGAAACAGAACCATCAGTTTCAATGTTAATAATTAAACGATTAAAGTCAGTTTTCTCCCCTACCCTCATGTCTTCTACTATAAAATTAACTTTTTCCACTGGTGAGAAAATAGCATCAACAGCAATGGTGCCAATAGGTATTTTTTCTTCTTTACGCTCTTTGGCTTGAGAATATCCCAAACCTTCTTCTATTAATAGTTCTAATTCTAATTTTCCTTTCTTATCTGTGATATTGGCAATAACTAAATCTGGATTCATAATTTCCACCATTGGATTAGGTTCAAAATCCTTAGCCAATACTGTTTTTTCTCCTTCAGTTTTCAATTTTAATATCTGGGGTTCATGCCCATGCAATCTCACTCTTAAAGATTTTAAATTAAGCATGATATCTAAAACACTTTCTAAAATATTAGGAATTACAGAATATTCATGCTGGACGCCTTTTATCTTAAAAGAAGTCATCGCGGCTCCTTTAATTGAAGAAAGCAGAACCCGTCTTAAAGCATTGCCCAAAGTGGTTCCATAACCAGGATATAATCCTTCAATGACAAATTTTCCATAATTTTCCTTTTTCTCTTTGGCAATGATAGATGAAGGTAATTGAAACATATTATTAAATATATTTTAAATTTTTTTATTTGCTATAAAACTCTATTATTGATGTAAAATCAAATGGAAGCTGTAATTCTTTAATATCAGGCTCAGCAATTACCTTGCCTTCTAATTTACTTTGATCCAATTGAAGATGTTTAGGCGGATTGTATTTTTTAATAGTTTCCTTTACATCTTTAAAAGGTTGTTTGTTCATACTTTGCGGCCTAATAGAAACCACATCTCCTTTTTTTAATATTGTTGAAGCAATATTGTGCTTCCTGCCATTTAAAAGAAAATGACCATGAGACACTAATTGTCTGGCCATAGTTCTTGAAGGCACCAAGCCTAAACGGAAAATAATATTATCAAATCTGTTTTCTAATAATTGAGCTAAGGCTTCTGGAGTCGCTGTTGTCTTTTTAAAAGCCAATTTTACATAGCGTCTAAATTGTTGCTCCCCTATCCCATAAGCTAACCTTGCTCTTTGTTTTTCCATTAATTGCTTGCCATAAGCAGTTATTCTACGTCTTCTTTTTTGTTGACCTATAGCAGGAAAGCCCCTTCTCACCAAGGCGCATTTAGGTGTAAAACATCTTTCTCCTTTGAGAAAAAGTTTCTCCCCTACTGCTCTACATTGTTTACATTTATCATCTAACATAAAGATATAAAAAATTAAATTATACTCTTCTTGCTTTTCTAGGTCGGGGTCCATTATGAGGCACTGGGGTCACGTCTTTAATCATAGTAATATCTAACCCCTGATTGGCAAAAGACCTCACCGCCATATCTCTGCCTCCGCCAATTCCTTTTAAATAGATTTCTGCTGTCTTCATTCCCATTTTCTTAATTTTTTCCATTAAAACTCCAACCACTCTTGAAGCAGCATAAGGCGTGGCTTTTTTAGGTCCTCGAAAACCAAGTGAGCCTGCAGAAGACCAAGCCAAAGCATTACCTTTTAAATCAGTAATTAAAATTGATGTATTGTTATAAGAAGCTAGAATATAAACTCTCCCCTTTTCTGTAATTTTCTTTATTGGGGTTTTTGATTTTGCAGCAGCCATTTTTTCCGCTATCTTGCCGCTCTCTGCTCCTGCTTTAGTAATGACTCTTTTCTTTCCCATATCTTAATAAATTAATTTGGATTAGGTTGGTGAAGCAGCTTTTCTCTTACCAGAACCTACAGTTTTTCTAACATTGCCTCTAATAGTTCTTGAATTTGTTTTTGTTCGTTGACCTCTTACTGGTAAGCGCTTTATATGTCTTGAGCCTCGATAACTACTAACATTTATTAATCTTTTTACATTAGCTCTGATTTCTCTTTTCAAATCCCCTTCAGTTTTAATCTGCTTTTTATCTAAAAGCTCTTTCAAAGCATTAAACTCTGCTGAAGTTAAGTCCTTAGCTTTTTTATTAAAATCAATCTTCGCTTCTTTTAAAAGCGTTTCTGACAAAGATTGCCCAATGCCATAGATATAGGTTAAGGCAATATTGATTTTTTTATTGTCTGGAATATCTATTCCTAAAAAACGAACCATATTTTTATTTTATCCTTGTCTTTGTTTATGTTTAGGATTGCGACAAATAACATAAAGGCGACCCTTGCGCCTAACTATCTTGCAATTCCTACAAATTTTTTTTACTGATGACCTAACTTTCATAATTTTACAAAATAAGCAAGGCTTTGAATTAAAACAAAGCCTTTTATAGTCGATAAACAATACGGCCTCGCTTAGAATCATAAGGCGAAACTTCAACTACTACCTTATCGCCCAGGAGGACTTTTATATAATTCAGGCGAAGTTTTCCAGCTAAATGAGCTAATATTTCCTCTCCTCCTTCGTTCAAACGAACACGAAACATTGCATTTCGTAAAGATTCAATAACTACTCCTTCTTTACGAATCATTGCTTTTTTCTCAGTCATAAAGTGTTATCAGTTTATCAAAATTGCATCTTTTAGTCAACCCTGATTGACTGTCTTTTTTATTCAATAACATTGCCATCTATTAAAATCTTTACTTTTTGCAAGGACTTAGGGGTTCTTTTTATCCAAAACGGCCAGAACTTTATTTTCACTTCTTCAATGCCAGGATTAGCTTTAAAAACCGCATCTAATTCTTTTTCATTTTTACCTAATATATCTTTCTTAATAGCTTCTGCATCTAATTTCTGACATAAAGTTTGACTGGTTTTAACAGTTAATTGAAGAAAACCTTTATCAAAATCAGCTTCCAAATCAGAATATTCTATTTCTAAATCTTTACAAAAATCATAATCCTTTTCTTTAGATTCTTTTAAAACACTTTGGATATAATTCAAGAGATGATTTTTATCATAAGCAATAACTTTAATTTCCACTTCTGCATTAACAGTAAATTTATCTTTATAATCCCCTATCTTAGCGTCACTTTCTATTTTACTAACCTTAACCCCACTTTTAGCTCCTGGTAAAATCACTAAATTATCATATTCATTGGTTATCTTATTCTCAATATCCACATTAATGGTTTCCATTATTTTTGTTAATATCTCTTCTTCAGCTTTCTTAATGTCTTCAGAAGAAACCATGGGCACTGAACCTAAACTTCCTCCTGTCATTGGATTATTAGAAACCCCATAAAAACCATCAAACTCTGGCATACCTTCAAAACCAGGAATAGTATATTTACAATCAGGCATTTTACAAGCCTCAATATTATAATCTGGTCCTGCCTTATCAGCCGTAACCTTAACGTCTATTGTTGAAGGAACTAATTTACCATTTTCAGTTGTGGCTCCAGGAATAACCACTCGAGAATCCAAACGAAATATTTTATGATCTGGGGTTTCAAAACGAGTGGTGGCCACTAAAATCTGAGGATCTGTAGAATAATTATTATAAATAGTAATAATTCCTTTAGCCTTTATCTCATCCTTACCTTGACCAGTACTCTCAAATTCTTGTCTTTCTGTTGAATTAAAAACAAACAAGTTGCCAGGAATTACTGCCTTAGCAACATCTATTGAAGAAACATTATCATCAACCACAATTTCTTTTGAAAAAGGAATTTCTTTTTTATATGTTTCAATCCCTATTTCTGCGCGAGCTAAAACAATAAATCCGAAATAATAAAAAGCCAATAAAACCACAGGAATGCCAATAAACCAAAAAAGCTTAAAATCTCTTTTCTTTGCTTTTAAGGGAGGTTTACTAATAGTTTCTGTTCTTAACTCAGGTAATTCTTCTTCTGTTTCCCTAAAGAAATTTTCCAAGCTTTTATGAACATCTTCTCTTACTTGGGGCACGGTTTCTGTATGCACAATTCTTATTGACTGTTCTTCCATTTCAATATTTATCTCAGGCTCTTCTTGAATTTCTATTGGCGCTTCTGCAATTTCAACAAAATCGCCTGACTTTAATTCATGAGGCGCAAATATATCTTTGACTTTTCTTTTTCTATTGGATTTTATGGTTTCGTTTCCATCCCTAGAAGAAAAATCTTCACCTTTAGGAAACTGATTTTGCTTGTTATTCATTTTATTTCTTTGTTTTTTAGTATAACAATTTATTTTATTTAACTCAATATCAATTCAAAATGGCTTTTATTCTTCTTATGCCTGAGCTAGAAGATTCTTCTTTTATAATTTTAAAATGTCCCAGATCACCTGTATTGGTCATGTGCGGCCCACCGCAAATTTCTTTAGAAAATAGATTATCATCTTTACCAATCATATAGACTTTTACCTTTTCACCATATCTTGAATCAAAAACTCCAATGGCTCCTTGTTGTTTTGCTTTTGTTAATGTCATTTCTTTAAAAAAAATAGGTAAATTATCCTTAATTGCTTTGTTAACTATTTCTTCTGTTTTTTTAATTTGTTCCTTATTCATTTTTTCAGAATGAGAAAAATCAAAACGCAACCGTTCAGCAGTAATATTAGAGCCTTTTTGTTCCACATGTTCTCCTAAAACTTTTCTTAGAGCAGCTAAAAGAAGATGGCAAGCTGTATGTAGTTTTTTTGTTTGTTCAGATTTATCAGCTAGGCCACCTTTGAATTTACCAGCAGCTGCTGTTCTAGAAAGCTCTTGATGCTTTTTTATCTTTTCCCTAAACAAACTCAATAAATTATCTTCTATCTGTTTAGAAATGGCTATGCCCCCAACTTGAATTCTTTTTTTATTAATCTCTTCAATGCTTAATTCAAAAGGAAAACCATAAGTTTGATACAAATCAAATAAAGTGTTTTCATCAATGATAAATTCTTTAAAATCTTTTTGATAAGTGTCAAATAATTTTTCAAACTCTTTTAATCCTTTTTCCAATGTTTTACTAAATTTCATTTCTTCCTGAGCTAAATTATCCATAATCACATCAAAGTTATTAATTAATTCTGGATAAATTGTTTTGTATTTGTTAATTATTACTTGAGATATGTCTTGAATCCATAATGGTTTTTGAATATTTAATTGTCTGCCATAACGAATAGCCCTTCTAATCAAACGACGGACAATATATCCCTGTTCAATATTAGCTGGCACCACTCCTTTATCATCACCCATGATAAAAGTAGCTGCTCGAAGATGATCAGCAATCACTTCAAAAGCTGATTGATTATCTGTATATTGAAGATTAGACAATTCTTGTATTTTTTCAATAATATCTATAAATAAATCTGATTTAAAAATATTCTCCTTGTTTTGCACCACCATAGCTATCCGCTCCAAACCACCACCAAAATCAACATTCTTTTGAGGCAATGGCTCAAAACCTTTATCTGTCCGAATGTATTCTATAAATACACTATTGCCAATTTCCACAAAACGTCCGCAATCACAATTAATATGACAAGGTTGATTTTTGTATTTAGAATTTTCATGTCTTTTAAGCTCTGCTCCCAAATCATAAAAAATCTCACTATCTGGCCCGCCTATCTCTCCTTTTGGCATTTTAGCTGGGATGCCTGAGCGTGACCACCAATTTTTAAATTCATCATAATAGAAAATCCTACCATCTTGCATGCCTTTTTCTTCAGCAAAATCAACATCTTTAAATGAAAGGTTATTTTTTTTAAAAATATCTTTCCAAATAACTGCTGATTCTAAATCTCTATCAACGCCAATATCTTTATTACCTCGAAAAACCGAAACATATAATCTTTGAGGATCTATCTTCAATTCTTTTGTTAAAAACTCAAAAACCCAATTAAGTTGTTCTTTTTTAAAATAATCACCTAAAGACCAATTGCCCATCATTTCAAAAAAAGTAGTATGCCGGCTATCACCCACTTCTTCTATATCTTCAGCCCGAAAAGATTTTTGTACATTAACCAACCTTTTCCCCAAATTATGGGGTTTACCCATCAAATAAGGCACTAAAGGTTGCATGCCCGAACCAATAAATAAAGTTGTTGTATCATCTTCTGGAATTAAAGAAGCAGAAGGAATAATCTGATGTCCTCTTTGTTTAAAAAATTCAAAATATTTTTCCCTTAATTGTTCAGAAGAAAACATTTTTTAAAATTAATACCCTTGTTCTTTTAAAACCTCTCGGGTTACTTCCCTATCATCAAAAACAATTGTCTTTTCTCCATAATCCATGAATTTTTCATTGCCTCTGCCTAAGATAGCAATCAAGTCCCCTTTTTTACTTAAATTGATTGCCTTACGTATAGCTTCTTTTCTATTAGAAATTGCCAAATACTTTTCTTTATTAACATTTTTCTTTTTAACAAAATCCAAAAAATCATCAATGCTTGGCTGAGGAGATAATTCTTGAGGATCATCTTCAGTAATAATGGTTAAATCAAAAAAACCAGTTGCAATTTCAGCTAGCTGATCTCTTTCTTCTCTTGGCGTTTCACCAAAATTACCATAAACCACTATCTTCTTTTCAGGATTTAAGGTTTTAATAAAATCTATTATACCACAAAAAGCCGCTGGAGTATTTGCCTTATCTACAATAATAGTAAAAGGTTGGTTAGCTTTTATTTCCTCTAATCTTCCTGGGATATAGGTTAAACTCTCTAATCCTTTTTTTATCTGTTCAAAACTTAAAGAAAAAAACTGTCCGGCGCCAATTGCTGCCAAACAATTAAAAAGATTAAAAACTCCAGGCAAAGGCAAATCAATTAAAAAAGAATCATTTTTAAAATGAATTATCGCCCTGTTCTTATCTTTAGTTGATTCTTTAATTTCAAACCAAAGATCACTTGATTGCTCAGAACCAAAACTAATAACTTTTGCTTTTGTATTCTTAGAAAACAAATCAAAATATTCACTATCTTTTGGTAAAACAGCAATTGCTTTTTTATCCAAGCCTTGAAACAATTTTAATTTTGCAAAAACATATTCTTCCATGCCCCCATGAATAGCCAAATGATGATTAAAAGAAATATTAGTTAAAACGGCAACAGAAAACTTAAGACCAAAAACCCGCTCATACATTAAACCAAATGAAGAAGTTTCAATCACCACTGCCTTTACACCATTTTTCTTCATTTTTCTCAGTAAAGAACAAAGCATAAATGGATCAGGTGTTGTGGCCGGAGTTTGCGCTTTAGGATAAATTGTTTCTGGACCAACATCAAACCCTGCTGTGCTAATTAATCCAGTTTTAATTCCATTGTTTTCTAAAATACTTTTAATCATAAAACAAGTGGTGGTTTTTCCTGTGGTTCCAGTGACGCCAATAATAATCAAACTACGCGCAGGAAAACCAAAAACTAAATGCGCTAAAAAAGCGATAGATTTGCGTAAAAAAGAATTTCTTTTAATTTTTTCCAAAAAACCCATATCTAACTTAAAGCGGCTATTTTAAAAATTCCTTTAACCTTTTAGCTTCAGCATGGTCTTTTAATTTTTCCAACGTCTTAGCTTCTATCTGCCTGATTCTTTCTCTGGTAACCCCAAAAGCCTTACCCACCTCTTCTAAAGTATGAGTCATCCCATCATCCAAACCAAATCTCATCCTAATAATCTCTCTTTCCCTTTCTGACAATTCTTCCATAATCTTTCTTAATTCACTTTTAAGAAGTTCTCTGGTTGCATAATTATCTGGGGTGATTGTTTTTGTATCTGATATGAAATCAGCTAATTCACTACCACTTTCTTCATCGCCTAAAGGTTGATTCAAAGATGAGGTTCTTTGAGAAATTTGCATTAAGTAAAGAATCTCTTCTACATCTTTTCCCATTTCTTGAGCAATTTCTTCTGGTAAAGGATCCCGACCTAAGGTTTGAGCTAATAACCTTCTGGTTTTCAAATATTTGGTAATTGTTTCTACCATATGCACTGGAATTCTTATAGTTCTCCCCTGATCAGCCAAAGCCCTGGTAATCGCCTGTCTAATCCACCAAGTGGCATAAGTAGAAAACTTAAACCCTTTTTTGTAATCAAATTTATTAACTGCTTTTGACAAACCAATATTCCCTTCTTGAATTAAATCTAATAAATTCAAATTACTGCTTCTGCCGATATAGCGTTTAGCAATAGAAACAACCAAACGTAAATTAGCCTCAATCATTTTCTTTCTAGCCTGCTCATCACCTTCTTCTACTTTTTTAGCCAAACTTCTTTCTTCTTCTACAGTAAGTAATGGCACTTTACCTATTTCTCTTAAATATGACTGCACATTACTAGACACTGTATCAGTTGGCGAAACTTTAACCGCTTCATTTAATTCTTTTTCAGTTATCTCAGCATCAGGTATTAATAAATCTCCACTTTCTATTACCTCAATATTTGCCTCTGCTAAGGCATCATAAAGCTGTTCTAGAAAATCTAAATCTTCTTCTATTCGTGGAAAGAATTTTAAAATCTCATCTTGAGTTACAAATCGTCTTGTTTTTCCTCTTTCTACTAGTTCTTTTACTTTATCTACTTTTCCTTTTTTCTTTTGTGTTTTTGTTCCTGTTAATACTTGTTTTTTCTTTACAACTTTTTTCTTTTTCACTACAGGCTTCCTTCTTACTGCAGGCTTCTTTTTTGTTATTTTCTTCTTCACTATTGGTTTCTTTTTTACCACTGTTTTTTTTCTCACTACTGGCTTCTTTTTTAAAGTCTTTGCTTTCTTAGGAGCTTTCTTTACTATCTTTTTTCTTTTTAATGACTTGGTTGTCTTTTTAGTTTTTTTAACAGATTTTGATAAATTTTGTTTCTTTTTTTGCATATTAATTTAATAATTGTTTAGATAATTGATTGAATTTTTTCATTAATCCTTCAAGTAATTTTTTATCATTATCTTTTTCTGCATTTCTGATTTCTGATTCAATTTCACTCATTTGTCGTTTAATTGATTCTTTTTTTAATTCTTTTAATTCTTTTTCTAATTCATCTTTTAAAGAAACATTAAATCTTTCTAATAATTCAGTTTCATAATCAGCGCGCAAGCCTAATTGATTGATTTTTTCTTTTATCTCTTCACCTAAATTAAGTTTTATTAAGTTATGCCTATCTATTTCTTCAGCTGAGGAAATGTTTTTAATTACCTTGAAAATTTCCTTAAAATTATGAGGAAAATATTCTTCATAATCCAAAGCGTTTTTTTTCAACTGAGGACTTTTAATTAAAAAAGAAATGATTCTCTCAGCAATAATCTCTATTCGTAACAAAGATTCAGTAATGGGAAATTCATACAAAGATTCATTTTCATCAATTACACCCCTATTTATTGTTGCTTTGTTTTTTGATAATTTTTCTAATTCTTCTCTTAAAGCCTGTTCTGGGATATTTAAAAACCGAGAAAGCTTATTCAACCAAAAAGACTTTTCTATCACATTGTTTAATTTCTGAATTTTTGGCAAAAAATATGAAGCAATGGCTTTTTTACCTTGAATATTATCTTTATCTCCTAATTTTTGAGCTCTTTCAAAGTAAAAATCCATTATTGGCTTAGCTTTTTTTATCAATTCCTTTATTGTTATTCCTTTTTCTGTTTTGTCTTTTTCTTTCGTATCAATAAAATCAGCTAAATCCTTACCCTCAATAAGACGAAGAATCTTAATATTAAACTCCTTATCTAAAGCCAATTCAATTGTTCTTTCTGCAGCCAATTCCCCTGCCTCATCCATATCAAATCCTAAAATCAAGGTATTATTGTATCTTTTCAAAATCTTTAATTGATTAGGGGTCAAGGCCGTGCCTGAACCAGCCACTACATTCTTAATGCCTGATTGCCAAACAGCCAAAAAATCCATTTGCCCTTCAACTAATAAAGTTTCTTCTTGAGAATACAAATGAGGTTTACTCTTAGAAAGCCCATAAAGAATCATCCCTTTGTCAAAAATCAAAGTCTGAGGGCTATTAACATATCTTCCAATTGCCTCAATATCTTTAATGGTTTTCAAAGGATTTTTCCCTTGAAAGATTCTTCCAGTAAAACCAACTGTTTGTTGCACTGAATTGTCTATGGGAAACATAACCCGCGAACGAAAACGATCATAAATATCTGCGCTTTGTATTTTATGCCCAGTATTTTGATTAATATTAGTAGGATCCTTTTTAGATATTGCCAAACCACTGGCTACTATTTCTTCTGGTTGAAACCCTTTTTTTATTAAAAAACCACTCAAGCCTCTCCAATCATCCAAAGCCCAACCAAGATGAAATTCTTTTATTGTTTCATCTTTTAATCCTCGCTGATGAAGATAATCAATCACCTCTTTGTTCTGCCAGAGATTGTTTTCAAAAAAAACAACTGCTTGTTTATTTATATCAATTAATCTTTGTTTATGAGAACGAGCCTGAGGACTTTCATGTCTTAATCTTACTCCAGCTTTCTTAGCTAACATCTCTAAGGTTTCCTTGAATTCAATATTCTCTATTCTCATTACAAAGGTAAAAATATCACCACCAGCATTACAACCAAAACAATGCCAAATCTGACGAGATGGAGAAACAAAAAAAGAAGGAGTTTTTTCCTTATGAAAAGGACAAAGAGCTCTGTAATTAGCTCCTGTTTTTTCCAATTTCAGATACTGACCAATAACTTCTACAATATCTAATTTGTTTTTTATTTCTTCTACTGGAGAAAGCATAAATTAAAAATGAAAGATAATTAATATTTTTGGAATGAAAATTATCCCTCCAACAATAACCGCCATGCAACATGCAACCAACACTGTGCCCGCTATTACATCTTTAATTTTCTTAACCTCAGGAGATAAATTTGGTTCAATCAAATCCAAAGTTGTTTCAGCGACTGTATTAAACATTTCTAAACTCAGAATCAAACCAATAATCACAATCAAAATCAACCATTCATAATAAGATATTTGCAACCCATAACCTAATAAAATACTGCCCATCGCCAACAAAATCATTAAAAAAAAATTCTGTTGAGAACAGGCGTGCTTTATGCCCTGAAAGGCATTAAAAAAACTTTTAACTAATCTCTTAAAAGAAATTTTCATCTGATGTTTTGATTTTTATTGATAACTCCTTTTTAATCTCTTTTTGCCTTTGTGATTTTCAATTGCCAACTGTATTAGTTTATCAAGCAATCTTGAATAGCTCAATCCACTTATCTGCCATAACTTAGGATACATGCTAATTTGAGTAAATCCAGGAATTGTATTAGCCTCATTAACCACTAATTGTTCATTTGGTTTTAGAAAAAAATCAATCCGCGCCATACCTTGCAATTCCAATGCCTTAAATGTTCTAATGCTTAATTCTTGTATTTGAGAAATCTGTTTCTTATTCAAAGGCGCTGGCACTAATAACTTTGCTTCATTATCATCCAGATATTTTGCTTTGTAAGAATAAAATGTCTTTGGTTGTATTTCTCCTGGCAAAGAAGCTTGGGGATTATCATTACCCAAAACCGAACATTCAATCTCCCGGCCTTTAATGAATTTTTCAATCATCACCTGATCATCATATTGAAAAGCATCTTCAATGCCCTTTTGTAATTCTTTTTTTGAAAAAACTTTTGAAACGCCAACTGAAGAACCTAAAGAAACTGGTTTAATAAAAAGCGGATAATGGAATTTTTTTATCGCTGATTGAATTTTTAATGCCTTATCTTTTTCAGAATCACTTTTCCTAATAACTACATATTCTGTAATTGGAATTTTTTCAATTTTTAATAATTTCTTAGTTATTTCCTTATTCATGCCTATTGCCGAACCAATCACATTAGCGCCAACATATGGAATATCTAATAATTCTAAAAAGCCCTGCAAACATCCATCTTCTCCAAAAGTGCCATGAATCACTGGGAAAAACACATCGCCTTGAGCTAATTCTTTTTTCCTCTTTAAGCTGAATATTTGACCATAATTCTTTGCTTTTAAAAGAGCTACCTCTTCTAAATCTTTCTTTAATTTCCATAAAAGACCTCGGGTATTTACCAAATCTTCAAATTGATAACTGAAAAACCATTTGCCATTTTTATCAATCGCTAAAACTGAAACCACATATTTCTTCTTATCTAAATTATTAAAAACATAATAGGCTGAGCGCAAAGAAACTTCATGTTCTCCACTTTTCCCACCGCAGATAATAACAATTCTTTTTTTCATAAATTAAGAATTTTTATCAAATATATTTTTGATAATATTTTTTATCTCTTCTCCTTTAGGTTGTGTTCTTGTCCTGGGAGATTTTTCCAAATCATCTGATAGAGTTCTAGTTTTTTGAATTTTCCTAATTTCTTTAAAACAATCTTCGCAATAAACTGGTCTTGAAGAACTCGGTCTAAAAGGAACAATAATGTTTTTTCCACATTGAGAACAAACTGCTGCCCAACCCTCTTTAATCCCTGTTCTTGGTCTTTCTTTAAATGTTTCTTTACTTGGGGAAAAATCTAAAAGCTCCCAACGAGCAATATTAGATTCAACTTCATGACGAACTGCGGCAAATAATTCTCTTGAATGTTCTATTATTTCCTGAACATATGCTTTTTGAGGCAAACTAGATGGTGGAATATTCATTGCTGAAAAACTTTTTGAAAGAATACCATCAATCATCAACTTAATGTAGAAATTGTAATTAGGAAGATTAATTAAATCTTCTTGATTAAATTCAGGCGTAAAATATTTTTCTAAAAATTCTGCATCTTCAGGCCCTAATCTAAAAGCAACTAAGCTACCAATATTACCAAAAATAGAATCTCTAACACTATCATTTAATTGAGCAATATATTGATGAGCTAAAATTAAATCCAAACGATATTTTCTTGCCTCAGCAAAAATCGTGGCAAAAGATTCTGTGGAAAAATTCTGAAATTCATCCACATATAGATAGAAATCCCTTCTTTCTTCTTCAGGCACCTCTACCCTACTCATTGCGGCTAATTGTATTTTAGTAATTAATAAAGCGCCTAAAAGACTAGAATTATCTTCACCCACTAATCCTTTAGATAAATTAGCTAAAAGAATCTTCCCTTCATCCATTATCTCCCGAATATCAATTTTTGATTCTTTCTGACCAATAATATTCCTAATTAAAGGATTAGAGATAAACTGACCAACTTTATTCTGAATTGGCGCAATAGCTTCTACAGCAAACCGAGCGTGATAACGAGCAAATTCCTTTTCCCAAAATGATTTTACTATTGGATCTGTTACTTTTTCCATTACTGTTCTTCTAAAATCCTCATCTGATAATAGTCGATTAATACTTAATAAGGTTGAATTTGGATATTCTAATAAGGCCAAAAGCGTATTATTCAAAATGTATTCCATTCTTGCTGACCAAACATCAGGCCAGATTTTCTTAAAAACGCCCATCAAACCAGCCACTACTAAGTGACGATGCTCTAAGGGCACTTGTTCTATTACATTAAAAGCAATGGGCCATTCAATGTCCCCAGGATTAAAATAAACCACATCTTTAATTCTGTTTTCCGGGATAAAATACAAAATCCTGTTTACTAATTCACCATGAGGGTCAATGACTCCCACTCCTTTGCCATTATTAATATCCTGAATAATCATATTCTCCATCATTGTTGTTTTCCCAGTGCCACTCTTACCAACAAAATACATATGCCGACGCCGATCATCGGTTTTAATTCCAAATCTTTGATATTCATCTCTAAAGTTTGTAATGCCGATATAGTTTAAATCCATAAATATATTCCAATTTTAATTATTATCCTGTAGGTAATCCTATTGGCGGTTCGCTTTTTTTACTTAATACTCTGGTTAAAGTTGGCGTCTTCATGGTCACAGCTGGAAAATGATAAATTGTTGCTAATTCTTCTGTAGTTAATATCATTGATTTTTTCTCTGGTTTTCTTTGAAAAGCTGTCTGATAAAACTTTCTTTTTTTCAAAAACAACCTTCTTGCCTGAAAGAACTTTGTTTTTAATTTTGTTGTTGTGTCTTTGTTAATTTCAAAAGCATTTAAATCTTTAGAATTAAATTGTTTTAAATAAGCCATAAACCCTATGGCTTTGGATTCTTCAAATTCAGAACGAGGAGAAACATAAAGGACTCTAATGCCAGTCTTAAATGATAATTGACCCATCTTTTTCTCTATGGCCTGAATCTTTTCCCTATCTGACAGGGAAATTTCTGAAGAAGATTTTTCTTTTTGTTCTTCTTTTTCTGGCCAAACTGGTGGCTCTACTAGTCCTACTAAAAGATTCCTGAAAAAAGCTGCAACCCAATCTGTCCAGGTGATTTTTATTGTTTCTTTTTTTCCTAACAACTTATTAATTTCTTTTTTCCCTTCATTGCTTAATTCCTTTTCTTCATCTTTAGATAAAGTTCTAAGTAAAATCTGAAAAATACACCATTCAGATCTTTCTAAAGTCCCAAGAGTTTCTGCTAAACTAGCAATGGGATCTATTCTCTTTTCTTCTTTTTTTTCTTCAAAAGCAGAATAGGTTTTAATTGGATAACAATCAGCCTTACTTAAATTAATTTCCATGCCCCATAAATCATTATCCTTATTAGGTAAATTAGGAGCCACACTTGTAAAATAATCTTCAATTTCTTTTATTTCCAATTCTGGATATTGAGAATAAAATTGAGAAATAACCAAATTCTTGTATTCTTGTGGTGTCCGAATAATAAAATGCATTTCTCGGTTAATACCCACAATCTCTAAACACAAACAACCCTTTTCAATAACATTCAAGCTATTAAAAACCTGCTCAATAGATTTTGGAGTTTGTAAAATCTCACGATTAATCTTAACTTCTAAAACAGCCCAATCTTTAATAGCTTCTTTTTCTTTTTTAACTTCTGCCTTATGTTGTTTTCTTAAATTAATAAAAAATCCTCCTAAAAGGAAAAGGAATAGCAACCACCAAAAATCTTGAAAAATCGCTAAAATAAAAAACAAAACTTCTCTTATATAATAAGGCATTAAACCTCAAGTATTTTATAAGGCTTGATTAAAGTGTAATATTTATTTGGTAATTTTTTAAAATACTGTTTGTTATTCAAATTAAGAATAATGGTATTGTCTTTGGCAATTCTTCTTTTTTGCACTTCTTTAATAATGTCTTCTATCTTCATTGGCTTGCCTGCTTCTTGCAAAACATCCTTAATCACATCAATTATCTTTCCTGGCTTGTATCCTTTTTCTTTTAATGCATAAATCCCCCTGCCAATCAAAACAAACCTTGAATCTCTGATTAATTCATTATGCACTGTTTGAATACAAACTTGTTTTTGCCAAGAATTAGAAGTTAATCGAGGATAGATTGGAGATTTGTTAATTTCATTTAACAAATCTGTGATTTCAGAAAAATGCATTGGCTGACCTGCATGTTTCATAACCATATAGGCGCGGTCTCTGGTTCCTGAGGGATCTATTTCTGCCCAATCAAACAAACCATATTCGCCAAATGGATTCATGCCAATTCCTTTAGAAACTCTAAAATATGCTTGTAATTCTTCTTTGTTTATCTTATTACTAAGATTCTTTTTTGCCCAAGAATACACCTCATCTAAGACCACCGCTTCTTTTTTATCTTTAAAATATTTCTCAAACACTTTCATATTCTTATCTATCTTTTCTTTAGAAAGTTCTGCCAAATGCCAAAAACCATAATTAGAATTATCTTCTTCTTCAAAAACAAACCCTGGATCAAGAGTTAATAAAAACCTAATCGCAGATAAATTACCTGCCATTTTTGCATCTTTTTCAGATATTAATTTCCTTTCTATCTTTCTCAAAAACTCAGATTCTTCTTCCAAACCTCCACTTTCTTTTAATAAAGATTTGCCCATATTAACAAAACCGCCAATGGTTTCTAAAATTGGCTGTTTTTTAATAGTCTTTAAAGCACTTTCAATGATTTGTCTTACCCTTTCTCTAGTAACTTTATAATCCTGACCCACTGCTTCTAGAGTCTTCGGCTTATTATCTTCTAAGCCAAATCTCTTTTTAACAATTGCCTGGGTCCGAACAGGTAAAACCTCTATAATTTTGAAAGATAACAATTGTGGGGCTTGTTTATTTAAAATTTCTTTTTTCATATTCATATATATACTTAATTAAAGCAAAAATTACCTTACAAGTCAACCCCTATTATAGCTTTAATTCTTACTCTTAGACCAATCATATAACAAAGGAGCTGCTAAAAACACTGAAGAATAAGTGCCAATAATCACCCCACCAATCATCGCTGTTACTAATATCTTAATAGAAAAAGGTCCAAAAAAATACAAAGAGAGCAAAGGAAAAATAGTAGTCAAAGAAGTATTCAAAGATCTCATCAATGTCTGTTGAATACTTATATTAACAATATCTTTTAATGGTTCTTTTGTTCTGGTTTTTAAGTTTTCTCTGATTCTATCAAAAACAACAATCGTATCATGAACTGAATAACCAATAACCACTAACAAAGCCACTAAGAAATCAGAATTCACTTCCCAGCCTTGGAATTTTCCTAAAACCGTAAACAAACCAACAATAAAAAAAGCATCATGCATTAACATTAATACTGCTAGAACACCATAACGATAAGAAGGAATCACTGATGAAAAATGATGAAAAGCATACCAGAGATATAAAAGAATCCCAGCAAATACTAAAATAGTTGCCCAAATAGATTTGACCTTTAATTCTCCCCCAATAGAAGGACCAATTGATTCAAATCTCTTTTCTTGTATTAAAGGATGAATTTCTTCTATGTCTTTTAATAACTCAATATGTTTTTCTTCTGAAATATTTGAAAAACGCAAAATTATACTATTCTCCCCTGTGGTCTGAATATTAATTTGTCCTAAATCTTGTTCTGCTAAATAATCTGAGATTTCTTCTATAGATTGGTTAATGTCTTTTTCCATAGTTAACTCCCATAATGAACCCCCAGTAAAATCTATCCCAAAATTAAATCCCCAAATTAAAAAACTCAATAATGAAATTATCATTATTATTCCTGAAATTCCATAGAAAATTTTTCTCTTTTGAATAAAATCCATTAATATATTTTAAAAATTAACTTTTTTTACTATAAACCACTCCTAAGAATAACTTCGTAATGAAAATTGCAGTTAACAATCCTGTACCCACACCAATAGCCAAAGTAAGTGCAAATCCCCTAATCATATTAGAAGTAAAGTAATAAAGAATAATTGCTGATATAATTGTAGCAATATTAGAATCCCGAATAGCTGGCCATGATTTTTGATAACCATCTTCCATGGCAATTTTCAAAGGTTTATTCTTTTTAATTTCCTCTTTAGCATGTTCAAAAATCAAAACATTAGTATCTACTGCCATGCCAATAGAAAGAATAAATCCAGTAATCCCAGTCAAAGTCAAAGTCACTGGAATAAACTTAAATATACTCAAAGTCAAAACAACATAAATAATCAAAGATAAAGAAGCTAATAACCCTGGCAAACGATAAACAGCAATCATAAATAAAATCACCAAAATAAAACCCCAAAAAGCTGCCTGGACAATTTTTTCCATAGATTGGTCGCCTAAGATAGCGCCAACAGATTGTTGAGATATTAAATTTATTGGCACTGGCAAAGCCCCCTGATTTAATCTTAAAACTAATTCTTTTGCTTCAGCTAAGGTAAACTGACCAGAAATTTGAGCCATGCCAGAAGGAATTTCTTCCTGAACTGTAGGGATGCTAATTGGATAACCATCTAAATAAATCGCCAATGGTTTACCAATATTCTCTTTGGTCAATTCAGCAAAAATCTCAGCCCCTTCATCATTAAAAGATAAATTAATAACTGGCAAAGAAGTGGTTGATTCAAAATTAACTTCTGCTCTTTTTAAATATTTTCCTGTTAAAATAGTTGGTTTGAAATAAGGGTCTACATCTTCAGACATTTCTTCCATTTCTAACAGTTCTTTGGTTTCTTCTTCTTCACGTAATTCCCTAAATTCTAAAAAAGGAGTTTCTCCGATCATCTTTATTGCTTCTTGAATATCTTTAATTCCAGCCAATTCAACAGTTAAACGCCAAACTTCTCCACTCTTGTTTGCTGTTATTCGTGGTTCTTTAACCCCTGAATAATTAATTCTTCTTTCAATCACATCTCTTAATCCAGTCATCGCTGAAGAATAATCTTCAGGCTCTACATTGCTTAAATCTGCCTCATAAATTAATAAAGTGCCTCCAGAAATATCCAAACCAAAACTAAATTCCTTATCAAAGAATTTAGGCAATTTTATCCCTAAACTAGTTATCCCTTGAGGGTAAATAAAAATTGACGCTAAAACAGTCGCCAAAAAAACAATAAAAACAATTAAAATCCTTTTGTAATTCATTTTTTTAATTGTGCCCCCGGCGCGACTTGAACGCGCAACCGCCAGCTTAAAAGGCTGTTGCTCTACCAATTGAGCTACGGGAGCAATAAAAAAAGACTTGACGAAAACCCTATTAGATAATACTATATCATTAAATAAAATACAAATCAATAAAAAATATGATTTCTACATCTGATTTTGAAAAAGGCATGGTTTTAAAAATTGACAACCAACCTTGGCAAATTATCAATTTTGAATTTTATAAACCTGGTAAAGGAGGCGCGGTCATGAGAACTCAATTAAAAAACTTTCTTACAGGCAAAGTATTAGAAAAAACTTTCCGTTCTGGAGATAAATTTGAACAAATAGACATTGATTATCAAACAGCTCTTTATCTTTATTCTGATAGAAAATCAGCTGTTTTTCAGGTAAAAAACTCTCAAGAAAGAATCAATTTTAATTTAGAAAAAGTCCAAGATTTAACTAAATTCTTAAAAGAAAAAACAGAAGTTTCTATTATCTTTATAGAAGATGAGCCTGTTTCTATAAAAATCCCTATTAAAATAGAATTAATGGTTATAGAAGCTCCAGAAGCAATTAAAGGCAATACAGTTAGCGGCGCTCTTAAAACTGTAACCTTAGAAAATGGATTAAAGATAAACACTCCTCTTTTTATCAAAGAAGGTGAAAAAATCATTATCAATACAGAAACTGGCCAATATGTGGAAAGAGCTAAATAACCTTAAATTACTTTTAAAATATCTCTAATATTCTCACTAACACAGCCTTTGAATAAATCCTTTACCGCTTGTTTTTCATAATCAGGTGTTTGAGAATTAGTAATTAAGAAAATATTACAACCAAGTTTAGCGGGCAAAACCAAATCCAATTCAAAAACATCACCCACTATCAAACATTGTTCTGGTTTCACAGATGATTGTTCCCAGATTTGATTTAAAACATCATAATATCGTTTTCTCCTTAAATAAATCTTTCTTTCCAAACCTTGTATTTTTATAAACTCAGGCACTAAATCAAAATTGGCATCAAGCCAATTTTTTTGTGCATCACCAAAGATTTTCAATTTTTCTTTACCTAAAGGATTTAATACCTGTATTTTATTCAAAACCGCATCTGGCCTTGAATTAGTTACTATAAAAACTGGTAATTTTTTAATTAATTTTTCTAAAACTTCTTTAGCCTCTTTTTTAAAACAAATTTTACTCTTTAAATAATTCTGACGGAAAATCTGATGAACAATTTCATCTCTTTCTTTGTCTTTTTTAAATACATCATATTTATCTAAAAGAACTTGGGCAACAACTGAGGCTAAAATATAGTCATCAACTTTAGCTGGAGCAATAATCAATCCCTTATCTTTCCAACCATATTGTTCAGGATTTTTCAGAATTTCCTTTTCTATCTCTTCCCATTCTTTATCTAAATTATCTTTACTTAGAAAATTAGCATAATCCTTCTTAAAACTTTTTAAAAATGGTTTAGCTTCTTCTTTAACCTGAGTTAAGGTTCCATCAAAATCTAAAACAACAATCTTATTCTTCATTATCCTCTAGGATCTACTTTAATACCATCATTAAAATAACGAGGCACAATATGAATATGTGGCCGATGAGCAACTTCAGATTGTGCTGCTTCTCCTTGATTAATCATTAAGTTATAACCATCAGCCTTTAATTCTTTCATATGTTTTTCTGCTAATTCTCTAGCTAAAGAACAAATCTTCTGCCATTCTTGTTCAGGCATTTCTCCAACATTAGCCGTATGATTCTTGGAAAACAATACAAGATGACCTTTAGCAATTGGATGAATATCAAAAATAGCTAAAAAATCATCATCTTCATAATATTTCTCTGAAGGTATTTCCCCTTTTATTATCTTACAAAAAACACAATCATCTTTTAACATGTTTTTAATTTATTAAATTAATAGGTTTTGATATTTGGAATTGTTTAATATTCTCTATTGTTTTTATCACAATATTCGCCAAAGCTTCCTGAGTATTAAAAGCATTATGAGGCGAAACAATCACATTATCTAAATCTATAAACACATGATTAGCTAAAAGGATTTTTAATTTTTCAGAAGGAATATCTTGTTTTTCCATAAGCATTCTCTGCTCTTCTTTTAAATCCCCTTCTTCTTCTAAAACATCCAAAGCAGCGCCACCAAGATGATTATTCTTTATTGCCTCATAAAGCGCCTGGGTTTCTATTATTCCTCCCCGAGCTGTGTTAATGATATAACAACCGGGTTTTGTTTTGAATATATTATCCTTATTTATTAAATGATGAGTTTCTTTATTATGAGGAACATGCAAACTAATCACATCAGAAACAGATAAAAGATTTTCCAAATCCACATATTCAAATCCTAATTGTTTGGCTAATTCTTCTTGAGGATATTTATCATAAGCAATTACCTTCATTGAAAATCCTTTAGCTATTTTAATTACTTCCCTGCCAATTTTACCAACCCCAATCACTCCTAAAACTTTTCCATACAATTCTCTGCCTTGTAATCCTTCTAAGGAAAAACTACCTGTTTCCCTAACTTGATGATAAGCATTGTAAACTTTTCTTATTAAGCATAATAATAAAGCAAATGTATATTCTGCCACTGTATGCTCTCCATAATCTGGCACATTAGATATTAAAATATTATTATCTTTGCAATAATTCAAATCAATATGGTCAAAACCAGTAGAGCGAGTGGCAATTAATTTCAAATTCTTTAATTGTTTTAAAACTTCTTGAGATAATTGAGATCCAATAAAAACAGAAACCACTTCATAATCCACATATTGATTAACATTTTCCAAACTTAATTTCTCTTGAGTAAAATCAATTAATTCTAAAAAATCAGGATATTTTTCTAAAATTCTCTTTTCCTGTTCTGTTAATTCAAAGAAGATGATTTTTTTCATAATTTGAAATTTGGATTAATCTATTGTATTTTACCATTCTTTCTTCTGGCTGTGGAGCCCCAGATTTTAAAGCCCAGGCTCTACTAGCCCAAGCTAAATCAGCAATAAAATTATCTTCAGTTTCTGCACTCCGATGACTGATAATAATTTTAATTTTATTCTTAATAGCTAAATTAATAGTTTTTAATGTTTCAGAAATAGTCCCAATCTGAGTCGGTTTAATAATTACCCCATTAATGGCTTTTAATTTAATTGCCTTTTCCAATACTTCATAATTAGTCGCTGTTAAATCATCACCAATAATAATGGTTTTAATTTTCCTGTTTGTTGCTAAAGCCTTAAAACCTTCAAAATCATTTTCTTCAAATGGGTCTTCTATTGATAAAATATCAAAACGAGTAATCAGTTTTGTATAAATCTCTAATAATTCTTTTTGAGAAACACTTTTATCTTCTTTAATTTCATATTTCTCCTTTTCTCTATTATAAAAAGAATCAGCAGCCACATCTAAAGAAAATCTTATTTTATCTTTTAAATTTAATTGATCTCTAATTTCTTCAAAAATTTCCAAAGGTTTTGTATAGTCTTCACCTAGCATTATCAAACCTCCTTCATCACCAAATACATTTTTACCAAATTCTTTTTTAAAATATTCTTTTAAACCCGCAAAGAATATTTGTGCTGTTTCCAAACAAACTTTCAAATCTTTTATCTGAGGCACAATCATATATTCTTGAATCCTAGGTCCAGAAACAGCATGCTGGCCTCCATTAATTAAATTAAATAAAAACAAAGGTAAATCTTTTCTTTTACCTTTGATTGAAATGTATTTTTCTAAATATTGCCAAAGCTCTAATTTTTCTTTTTTAGCCGCTAAATAACAAAAAGCTTGTGATAAAACTAAAATCAAATTTCCCCCAAAAGCAGATTTATTCTTTGTGCCATCTAATTCTAATAAAAATCCATCAAAGTCATTAATATCAGCAAATTCAACATTTAATATCCTCTCTTTAATTTTTTCAAATTTCCTCACTGCGGTATATGGATTCATTACAAAAACCTCTTTTTCGCCAACACTTTTTCCATGGGGCACACTAGAGCTAACTTCAATGTTCCCACTTCTCATAATGGCCTTTAAAGTCTCCTGACCCCTTGAATCATAAATTATTTTAAGAAAAATATTGTCAATTTTCATTATGATTTTTTATTATCTGCAAAAATACAAAGCCAACAATACAACCTATTTTATTTTACTAATTTCTAAAATAGTTTTAATCACTGTATCTGGATTCAAAGACATACTTTCTATTCCCTGCTCTACTAAGAATTTAGCAAAATCCATAAAATCACTTGGGGCCTGACCGCAAATGCCTACATATTTCTTTCTTCTCTTACAGGCTTTAATTACAGTCGCAATCATTCTCTTTACTGTTTCATCTCTTTCATCACCTATCTTTTGAATAACTGCATTATCTCGATCAATACCAAGGGCTAATTGAGTTAAATCATTTGAACCAATACTCATGCCATCAAAAATATCAAGGAATTCTTCTACTAAGATAACATTAGAAGGAATCTCACACATTACATATAGCTTAGGTGGTTGGCTATTACTTAACAAACCTGATTCTTGAATTAATTTTTTTGAAGCTTTGCCCTCTTTTATGGTTCGACAAAATGGAACCATGATTGAAATATTTTTTAAACCAAATACCTCTCTTGCTCTTTTAATCGCCTCGCATTCCATTAAGAAAGCTGGTTTAAACTGAGGGTCAATATAGCGACAAGCGCCTCTAAAGCCTAACATTGGATTAGCTTCTTCTCCTTCATACAATTCCCCTCCTATTAAATTACGATATTCATTGGTTTTAAAATCAGAAAACCTCACTATCACTTCTTTCGGATAAAAAGCCGCTCCGATTTGAGCAATGCCTTCTGCTAATTCTTTAATAAAATATTCTTTCTTATCTTTATGCTCAATAGTTAATTTTTCTATTTGATGAATAATTCTATCCATCTTTGCTTTTTGAGATTTATCTTTAATCTTTGTATTCTCTTTTTTAAGTTTCATATAATGATACAAAGCCAAAGGATGAATTCTGATTTTTTCAGCTATGATAAATTCTTCTCTAGCCAATCCTACACCTTCATTGGGCAAAAATGAAGATGAAAAAGCAATTTCAGGAGCGCCAACATTCATCATAATCTTGGTTTTTACCTTTGGGAATTTCTTAAAATTGTATTCTTTAATTTCAAATGATACCTTGCCATCAAAAATCCTGCCATCTAATCCCTGAGTGCAATCAACAGTTACCTCTTGCCCATTTTTTAATTTCTTAGTGGCTTCCCGAGCACCAACAATACAAGGCACGCCTAATTCCCTAGAGATAATAGCGGCATGACAAGTCTTACTGCCTTCATCAGTAATAATGGCTGAAGCCATTGGAAACACAGAGGTCCAATCTGGGTCTGTCATCTTAGTGACTAAAACCTCTCCTTTTTTAAATTCAGAAAGTTTGGAAACACTAGTAACCACTCTTACCTTGCCTGTGCCTATCTTATTACCAATAGCAATTCCAGTTAAAAAGGGTTTTTTTGTTGTTTTAAGTTTATATTCTTGATAAATATTTGATCTGACTGCATGAACTGTTTCTGGCCTTGATTGAACAATGAATAATTCTCCTGTTTTACCATCCTTAGCCCATTCAATATCCTGAGGCATCCATCTTTTATTCAATTTGGAATAGTAATCTTCAATAATTACTCCCCACTTAGCCAAGGTTAAAATTTCTTTATCATTTAAAGAAAACTTTTCTTGGTCTTTTAGAGAAACAGGCATTTCTTTAATGCCTCCCTTTTTATCATAAATGTATTTTTTTGTTTTCCTGCCTAAATCTTTTCTAATAATCGCTTCATAACCTTGAGCCAAGGTTGGTTTAAAAACATAAAATTCATCTGGCGTAATCAATCCCTTAACAATCATTTCTCCTAAACCATAGATAGAATTAATCAAAATAATATTAGGAAAACCTGATTCTGTGTCTAAGGTAAACATAATGCCCGAAGAAGATAAATCTGATCTAACCATCTTTTGCACGCCAATTGAAAGAGCAAATTTAAAATGAGAAAGTTTTTTCTCTTCCCGATAAGTAATCACTCGATCATTAAAAGAAGAAGCCAAGCATTTCCTAATAGCAATTAATAAATCTTCTTCGCCTTTAACATTTAAGAATGTTTCAAATTGACCAGCAAAAGAATCCCTGGGAGAATCTTCTGCTACTCCAGAAGACCTCACTGCTGTTTCACAATTTTTGCCATATTTTTTTTCTAATGTTTTATAGGCTTTGAAGATTTCTTTTTTCAAATCTTCAGGAAATTTTCCACTTAAGATAAGTCTTCTAGATTTTCTACCAATTTCTTGTAAGCTCTTTATACTCTTTGGATTAAAACCAGCAAAAATATCTTTTAATTGTTTTTCAAAATTGTTTTCTTTAATAAAATGCCAATAAGCAGCCGAGGTTAGAGCAAAACCATTAGGAATATTAACTCCTTTTTTAGAAAGGCTATTATACATCTCTCCTAAAGATCCGTTTTTACCACCAACATCTAAGACATCTTTAATGCCTATTTCTTTAAACCATAAAATGTATTTTTTCTTCATAATTTTTATAATAGTTATTTGACTTGACAAACATTCTCCATTTGATACAATAAAGGTGCTGTTGATTAGATGAGCTTGCTCTTCAAGTCAACAGCATTTTTTTATCTAAAAGCTGTTTTTTGCAAACAAAATCTCTGCTTCTTTTTTAAGAGTAGAGATTTTTTGTTTAGAAACTTGTAATTTTTTTGCACATTCTGTCACCTCCATATTTAATAATTCCTGAGCTAGCATTATCTTCTCTTTAGAAAACGCTTCTAATAACTCATCTTTAAAAGAAGGTAAGATGGTAATAGGATAAAACTGTTCTGATTCTACAATATATTCTAACCCAGTGCCTCGAGGATATTTCCAACCTAATAAATCTAAACCAACACATTCAGCATACTTTAACAATTGGTTAGTGAATTTATTATTAGTAATAATAATTGGCCTTGGTTTAAGATTTTTAAACTTTTTTTTACAATAATCTCCTAATTCAATATCTAGACAACGAGCATAATGATGTAAACCAATTCTTAAATCTGTTTTTTTCCCAGGCAAGGTATGATATTTACATTCTCCTATCAAACAATATTTTTTTTCTACGGCCACAACATCTACTTCATGAGTGACACAAGCTCCATCAACATATTGATTAAGCTCTACTTTAAAACCCATTCTTTGTAAAACATCTCCAATATATTTTTCAAAAGGAAAACCACTTGGTCCTAAGGCCATAATGGCTTCTTTTAAACGAAAACGAATACTACCTTTAGGATATTCTTTATCTAATATCTCTTCCACTCTTTCATAAATCTCAAAAGTGGTCATACCTGGAAAGATTTCTTTTCTAATCGTTGTGGCAATTGATTCGGCTAATTCTTTTGAGGCGCCAACTCTCCGAGCGCTATTGTAAACTTTTTGTTTGGAAAACAGTTCTTTTTCTCCTGATTTGTTAATAATATATACCTTTTTCTTCATAAATTAATATCCTTTATTTTACCTTACTGCCTGGCAAAACTTCACCTTCAGGAATTAATAATACTGGTCCTTGAGAGGTATCAACAGCCAAAAGCATTCCTTGGCTTAATTTGCCTTTTATTTCCCTGGGTTCTAGATTAGCCACCACCACTATCTTTTTATTAATTAATAATTCTGGTTTGTATTGATGACCAATACCTGCAATGATTTGTCTTTTCTCTTCTCCTAAATCTATCTCTAAAACAAGCAACTTATCAGTACCTTCTAATTTTTCTGCTTTTAATATTTTTGCAATTCGCAAATCTAATTGTTCAAATTCTTTAAAATTAATCATTTTTTTATCTGAAAATGGTTTTTTTCTTTTTATATGCTCTTTAATTTCATCTTCATCTAGGCCAAAATGATGTCCAATCTCATGCCAAACTGTTTCTTCTATTATTTCTTTTATTCTTTCTTCCTTTTTATTAGCCACTCTTTCAATATTGTTTTTAAAAAAGGTGATTTTATCAGGCACAGCTTGATAATAATATCCTCTTTTGATTTGAGGCACTCCTTCATAAAGACCTAATAAACAATTACCATCTATATATCCTAATTTTTCTTTTTGAAATTCTGTTGGCTCATCCTGTACTACTATAGCAATATTTTCCATTTTATTCAAAAAGTTGTAAGGGATTTTCTTTAAAGACTGACTTACTAATTGTTCAAATTTCTCTTTTTCCATTTAATTTTGCAATTTCATGCTTTTTATTATTTCTTCAAATATGTCAGGGGGAATTGGAATTGGATCTCCAGGTTGAGTAATACCTGGATATTTCCAAGCACTAATAACTTTTATTGTCTTAGGTCTTAATTTTTCATCTCTAGATTTAGCATTTTCAATCACATACATTGTCCAAATTTCATATGGGTGTTTCTTTGACCCAGCTTTTTGCATTGAAGCCAAGGTATTAGGCGCAATTCCCTTTTCTACTCTTAAAGGATTTCTAATAACTCTCTTTACCCTGCTTTCAGAAAGCATGTATTGTTTTAATTTTGCTTCAGAATGCTTAGTCCAAGTAAACAAGCTTGTTCCTTTTTTCATTTTATAACAGTATTTTAAATTCTTTAAATCCTTGTTCTTTTTCTTTCTTTTCTTGTATTTCTTCAATATTATCTTTTAAAAATCCTTTTAGGTGATTAATAAATTTATTCATATCTTTTTCCTTACCCTCAATAAATAAATCAACACTGCCATCATCATTATTCTTAACCCAACCAAAGATATTGTATTTCCGAGCTAACCATTTTGTTATGGCTCTAAAACCCACTCCTTGGACTTTTCCATAGAACAAATATCTTTTTGCAATTATCTTATCCATGCTTAAACACAATCACATCACCATCTTGAACCACATAATCCTTACCTTCTAATTGAAGCCAGCCTTTTTGTCTAGCTAAACTCCAAGAACCAGCTTCTAATAGTTTTTCCCAATTAATAATCTCAGCCTTAATGAATTTTTCTTGAAAATCTGTATGAATTACTCCCCCAGCATCAGGAGCTTTTAATCCTTTTAATAAAATCCAAGCTCTGGTTTGATTAGATTCAATAGTAAAAAAAGTTATTAAATCCAATAACTTGTATGTTGATTGAATCAAGGTATTAATTTCTGATTGAGGCGATAACCCAAGATCTATTCTATCGCTTTCAGATAAATCTATGGTTTCTAATTCCATGGCCACATCCATAATTAAATATGGCCAATTATTCTTATTAAAAGTTTCTAAGATATGAGCTGGTACTTCACTCTCTTGTCCATTTAACAAATACAATCTAGGTTTTAATGTTAATAATTGATAAGTTTCAAGAACTTTCTTTTCCTCTTCTTCCCACTCTTGTTCAAAAAGAATCTGGCCTTGTTGCAATAAATCCTGTGCCTTAGCTAATATTCTTTCTTCTTCCATCATGCTTTTTTTTCCTGTTTTGATTTCTTTTTCTAAAGAAGTCAATCTTTTATTAACTGTTTCTAAATCTTTTAAAATCAATTCTGTTTCTAAAATCTCTTTTTCCAATAATGGATCTATTTGATCCAAGGTATTAACAATTTTATCATTTTGAAAACATCTTAAAACGCAAACAATCTCATCAGTTTCTCTGATTTGAGCTAAAAACTGATTACCCAAACCCTCTCCTTTACTTGCTCCTTTAACTAATCCAGCAATATCAACAAACTCTACAGTGGTATAGATCTTTTTTTCTGATTGATTTAAATGAGCTAATTTATCAACCCGAATATCAGGCACTGCCACCACACCAACATTAGGCTCTATCGTACAAAAAGGATAATTTTCCCTATCTACTTGTTTTTTAGTAATAATCTCAAAAAGAGTAGATTTTCCCACATTTGGCAAACCCACAATTCCAATTGATAAATTCATAATATGTTAATTACAATTTTAGATTCTCTTATTATTATAATAAAAAACAGGGCTGATAACAATATCAGCCCTATACTTTTTAATAATTCCATTCTATCTCTTTCTTAAGAAGGTTAGTTTTTTACTATTCCTATATTTTGTCTTCCTTTTTTTAAAATTATTATTGTTGTTTTTTACTTCAAATGGTTGTTTATTTACCATTTTTTCGTAAAAAACAAAGTTCTTAAAATCTTTCTTTATCTTACCAGTAAATTTGCCGGTATTTTTTTTCAAAAAAGAAAAAATTACCTCTGCCATATCCTCACAGTAACTTTCAGGTAGAATAATTGATTTAGGATATTGAGCAATGACAATTTTTTTATTTCTCTCCCTATCCTCTATTACAACCTCAATATTAGGAACTTTATCTATCCTGTTCTTCAAAATCCTTACCTCCTTTTTCTTTTTTCTTCCCAATCTTTTATTTTATTTTTTTCCCAATCCCAATTGTCGTAAAGGGTAATATTCACGTAAATGTTATAAACCAGCAAAAGAAAGAATAACCACCCAATCCAAAACAATGTCATGGCCAATGATGTATCCATATATTTTTCCAGAAAACTAAGAACTGTTCTTATATATAGGCCATGGACAAATTTGGAAACCAATCCTACAATAGCCAGAATCCCTATCCATACGAATAGAAATTCTTTCATTTCATCTCTCATTTCTTTTCACCTCCTCACTATAATTTTAGGGACGTCTAAAGGATTATTCTGTGCCCCTGGTCCCCATACTATCCTAATAGACCCTTGAGGATTTTCTATAATTATTTCTGTTATTATATATTCTTTATCCTCAATCATTTCTGTATATTCTATAAAAGAATATCCCTCATTTTCTGGGACGATAACTCCCCAGATAAAACCCTCTACTATTATTTCTTCTTTATTTTGCTTATCTTTTATGTGATACTTTTCTTTTAAATGCTCAATTCCCCAATTTGATTGTTCAGAAAGAAAATTATATTGAGCATTAGCAAAACAAGAAAAAATAATTAAAATCAAAAATACAAAAACTCCTAAAACCAATTTCCTTTTCATTTTTTAATATCTCCTTTTTTAATTTTCAAAGTACTAAATATCTAATTTAGATAATATCTTGTTATTGTCTTTTTGTCAATAATAAGAATTATAAAAAAATGCTGCCGCTTCTGGCAAGCCAAAAACGACAGCATTATTAGTATAGCAAATATAAAAACCTTGTCAAGTCTTTTGTGGATAACTCAGAAATAATAAAAACAGAGCCTTAAGACCCTGTTATATTAAATTCTTCTTCTAGTATCTCTAGCACCCCCTTTTCTATATTTACTTCCACAAAGGCCTTGCCTTCACCTATTAATATCCCGTCATTATTAATTAGCTGAATATGAATCTCCCCCTCATACTTACCGACTTCCATTCTAAGCCAGATATCTACTCTCCCCTCTATAAACTTTACAGTACTCATTTTGAAGGGGTTCGACTCTTCAGGTCTAGCGACATATAACTTCAAGTTTCCCTGCTTTTCCCACATTTGGAGATCAATTTCATGGACTATATTTTTTGTTTTAGGGTAGTATATTCTAAAATTGGCTACCCTCATTTCTAAAAATACATCCCTTTCAACTCTTGAGGGCAAAGGGTCTTCTGGTTCCCAACTTGGACCCCCCACTACGATACAGTTTTTTCTTATTATGATTGGCAGGTCTAAACTTTCGATTTCCCAACTTCCCCCCAGCTCCTTATTCTCTTTATAGCTTGATTTTATTACATAACCTATAAAATCTATTAAAAATAACCCTATAATTATAATTAGAATAACTATAAAAACCTTTTTCATTTTTTTCTCTCCTCTTTAATTTTTATTTTTAAAAGAACTCTTTTATCTTTTTATAATTATACCATTTTAAATGATTAAAGTCAATATAAATTAAAACTATCTTTAATTAATTAACCATTAAAAAAGAGATGATAAATCATCTCTTTTATCAAAAAATTATAAAAAAATGCTGCCGCTTCTGGCAAGCCAAAAACGACAGCATTATTAGTATAGCAAATTTAAAAACCTTGTCAAGTCTTTTGTGGATAACTCAAGAAATGAAAAACAGGGCTTTAAAGCCCTGTTAATTCTTTTACCTCTGGCGGTTTGTTATTTATGTTTACCTTAATTCTTTTTTGAGCCAGTAAATTCTTATTATTGGAAAATAATTCTATAAAGATTTCTCCTTTATAATTATATAACTTGCTATCACTGATGATTTCCATTCTTCCCTGTATGAATTCTACAGCAATATAAAAATCCGGTATCCCTTCAAAGCCCGTATAGCGAACTTTTAAGTTACTCCTCTTAAACCACTCCCTAAGAAAAACTTCATGAACATATCCTCCTCCCTTAGCTTTAGGGTACCGTACCTTAAATGCCGCTATCCTAAGATTTGAATACTCATAACTTTTTGGAGGAGATTTGATAGGATCAAGTATATCTATACTTGCGCTTCTCCATACGGTGCTGTTTATGGTTTCAACTGGTAAATTGGTATCTACAATCTCCCAATTATGGGATAATCTCCAATTTACATAATCTACTAAAATGAATATAAAAACCACAGCAAAAATTAAAATAAAAACTTTCTTTTTTCTCTCTTCCATTTTCTTTTCCTCCTTATTTTTATTTTTAAAAGAACTCTTTTATCCTTTTATAATTATACCATTTTAAATACTTAAAGTCAATATAAATTAAAACTATCTTTAATTAATTAACAAATAAAAAAAGAGATGACTAATCACTTCTTTTATCAAAAAATTATAAAAAAAATGCTGTCATTCATTGAAGCAAGCTTCTCTAAATGACAGCACTAATAGTATAGCAAATATAAAAACCTTGTCAAGTCTTTTGTGGATAACTTAAGAAATAAAAAACAGGGCTATATTTAGCCCTGTTTTTATCCAATTTCTAACCTTCAAGTTCGTTTTCCTCTAAAGATAAAGTAAGCTAAGCCACCTAAGGCTAAAACAACTAATAAAGCTATTATGGCTCCTTTATTAGTTGCTGTTTCTTCTTCTGTTTCTTCTAATTCTGTTGTTTCTATATCTTCAGTTTCTGAAATTTCCATTACTTCTTCTTCTGGTTCTTGTTCAGAACTAACAGGAAAATCTAAAATATCTCCTTCTGACATTGAGCCATCATCAGCTAAGGCAATAGATTCTCCTAAAACTAATCCTTCACCTAAGCCAAAACATATTTCATCAGAAATATCTATTTCCATTCCTGGGCAAAAAACTTTATTAATCGCCCAACTAGTAGTTCGATAAACATAACCCGTAGCTATTTCTTTTGAAGGTAAGCATCCATTTGCAACCCAAGGAGCTAAAATATCATCCTTGAACATAAGTTGGAATGTTTTTACAGCTTCAAATGTTTCTAAATCATAAATTCCATTAACATCTAAATTCAATCCCAAATATCCATTTAAGAAGATTTGTAATTTCCTAACTTCAAATGGATCATTATCAGCTCCATATTGAATATATTCTTGGATATAAGGAACACAAGCAGCACCAGCTACAATACCCTCCCCAGGGCCAGGTTCTCCTAAAGAGCCTTCCCCATGAGCTTCTTGTGGTGGAATATGTGAACCTGTAGGACCAGGTCTTGTTGTTGTAGTAGTTGTAGTTCCTTCTCCATTCCCTCCTCCATTCCCTTCTCCATCCCCTTCTCCATTCCCTTCCCCATTCCCTTCCCCATTTTCATTTTCTGAGGGAACCTCGCAATTATTATTTAAAATGTCTTGCCCACTCTCCAAATTTTTACCAGGATAATAACACTCATAGTGAAATTTGTTAACTTTTTGCAGATCCCAACTTACAGAGTAAAACTTAATTCCTTCTTCCGGAGAAAGAGTACAACCCTCTGGACCTTGGCATTTAGAAGCATAATCTTTTTCAGATAATATTTTTCCTTTTGAATCTTTTTCTTTTATTTTAAGATCTATAACATATGCCATAAGGGGATCTGAAAAAGAAACCTTAATATTTGTGCTATCCCCAATAATTGAAGCTAATTCTTGTGACCCTTGCCATAAATGCCCATCAAGATTAATAGAGTCTCCCAAAACACTTCCTTGCGTCTTAGAATTCCCCCAATCTATTTTTTTTAGTTTACAGTTATGATTTTCCACATCACAGTCTGAAGTATAAAGATAACTAGGAATAATATCATCTTCGTCTTTATCATGCTCGCCAGCTATGCTATTCTTCTCAAACCCTAGTATCTTTGTATAAGGATTATCTCCTTCATCTTCAAAATGACAAAGATATAATTCATCATTCCCATTCCCATTTCCATTTTTACTAGGGTCTTCTTTTCTTACTTTTGCTTCTGCTCTCTCCAATCCTAACATCAATCCATTAGAAAGTAATAAACTTAATACCATTGCAATTGCAAATGTTTTTGTAAGAAATTTTTTATTCATATTTTTTTAATTCATTAATTTTCGACCTTTAGTTTTTTATTTTTTAAATTTATAGACAAACAAATAAGATATAGCCCCTATGCCTATTATCCACCACCAAGCAGAAATACCAATGTTTTCTTTATGTACTTGTGCCATTAATTTTTCAGAAGCTGAAAATTCTAGTTCTTCCTCTATTCCTAGGTTTTTTTCTTGAATTTCTGTTTCTAATACAGCAGCGGGTGTTATACCAATTATTGTTGTAGTTGTAGGTTTAGTAGTCGTTGTAGTAGGCTCAAGAGTAGTTGGGGAAGGAATAGGAACAGGGATTATAACCCCGCAAGTACAAGAAGGACTATAGGTGCCATCATTACAAACATATCCCCCAACCGATGAGTCACAATGAGATACTCCGCCATGCCAAGAACAACAACCTCTTTTAGCATCAACATCATTTATTAAAAATAACAAAGAACAAATTATTATTACTAAAAATGATAATAATTGTAAAAATTTTCTATGTTTAATCAAATTCATTATGTTTACTAAAATCTGAAATAATTAAATGCATAGGAAACAAAATAATCTTTTAATTAATCATTAAGGAAATTAAAATCACTTTTAATAGATCTATTGTCCCATCATGAACTATTAGGAGGATTTCTGATATGGGGAAAACACAAACACTAATCTTCCTGCAATATTCTTTTTTTAATCCCTAATAGTTAATCTAGTGGTTAATTAAAAAAATTGACGAATAACGTCAATTTAACTAATCTGCCTCGGAAGCAGATAAACTTTTGTATTTGTTTAAAAGAGAGCATCCCACCATTTTTATTGTTTATCTACTTAGTAGTAGTCTCCCCTGGGCCTTTGCAGACCCAGGGGAGAACCCCACCGTACTTACATGATACTCTATTATTTTTTATTTGTCAAGTCCTTGTCAAGTTTTTTAAATAAAAAACAAATTTGTCAAATTTAAGGAAATTTTTAAAAATTTAATTTTAAATTTAAAAAATAATTCTTAAGAGTTATTTTAAAGATCATTATTAGAAAATTTTATTAATCAATACTTAATAATTCAATTTGTAAATCTTAATTATTATATTATCAATAAATAATAGGATCTTCTTTAAAACAATCAAGGAATTAAGTTAAAAAAAAGTGGCGTTTTTCAACGCCACTTTAAAACCTCCAAAATTTTGGAAAATAGGTTTTATAAGCTCTTCCGGAAAAGCTTACCCCACTACAAAACAGTATACATGATAAATAAAAATTGTCAAGTCTTTTATTCATTAATTAATAATTTCGCAAACTATGGAATAAAAAATGCTGTCGCCCTTGGCAAGCCAAAAACGACAGCATTATTAGTATATCAAATCCAAATCCCTTGTCAAGTCTATTGTGGATAACTTTTAAAATGAAAAAGAGACTATATAATATAGTCCCTTTTGGTTTTAATAATATTCTATTTTTTGCACAACAACGTAAATCACTCTCTTGACAGGAGAGAGAGTGAATTTAGCTTGTTTACCTTTTACTTCTCCCTCTAGTAAACCTTCTTGTAATTCCACGCATTTAACAGTTTTTGTGTTGTCTTCAAACGTGATTTCAAAACAAACATTTTTAACGGTTAAATCCTTTAACCCTAAATTCTTCATTTTGTAATCAACGTAGACATTTCCCCATTTCAAATAACAGCAGCAAGGTCCACAAGAAGGGCAAGTTGGACATTCTGAGCATTCTTCACATACTTCACATACTGGGCAATTACATGGAGGGCAACAGCTAGGAGGACCATAACATCTTGTCAAATCTTTAGGTAAGTCTCCATTAAAAACCCTGGTGACACCCTTAGCGTTATTGCAGAATACCTCTTGCTCAAAGCCAGTTACCCAAATCTCTATATCTTCTGTCACTGAAGGAATTATTGCTCCGTCTCTACAAGCACCCAAGAATAATACCATTAAAACCACTAAGATTAACAATCTTTTTCTCATTTCTTTCACCTCCTTTCATTTTTTAATTTTCAAGTTACTAGTTCAAATATATCAAGATTATATATCATTTATACAATTTTGTCAATATATAAGGTTTAAATTAAAAAGGGAAGATTTATCTTCCCTTTTATCATTTTATAAAATCATCACCTCATTTCTTTAATTGAAACTCCTTTAAACTTTTCCTCGTGCACAAATTTAACAATTTCTTCAAAATCCCTTGAGGTCCAGTTATAATCGCCTGTTTCATCAATGCGATGGAAAAGGAGAATTAACCATTTCCCTTCATTCTTTGCTTTTATTACCCACTCTTTCACTTCTTCTATAGTCGTTCTAGCTTCAACTGAAACAGATTTCAAGTAATAACGATTTAAATTATCTAAGGGTAAATCATTTAACCCATCTGGCCAAGCGGTTCGATGAGAATCATAATACTTAGCTATCATTTTAATAACCCTTTCGTCATACTTGCCATAAGGAGAGGCAAAGTTCTTTACTATTAAACCCAGTTCTTCAAGATGTTGCTTTGAGTTTACAAGCTCATGTTTTAATTGTTCATCAGTAAGCTGAGTTAAATCAGAATGAGTTTCAGTATGAGAACCAATCTCCCATCCTTTATCTGCCAATTCTAGAATTTGTTCCGCAGTCATATGACCTGGTTCTCCAATTACTGAAGAAATTACAAAAACCGTAGCCGGAAATGTATATTTTTCTAAAATAGGAAAAGCTTTTTCATAAGTAGAAAAATACCCATCATCAAAAGCAAAAGTTATCATTGAGCTAGGTAAACTATCTTCAGCAACTTGAGATAAGTTAGGTATTCCAAAGATAAGGCCCAGAGCTATAGGAACTACTAAAATAGGGTAACGACATAGAATATGAATTATACTTCCAGATATAGTTTGAGGTCCTCCGTACATTTATTTCACCTCCTTTCCTTTTTTTATATTTTTTACAATCAAGTATATCCCTCCCTTCAATGCCCTTTTTCCCATGATTCAAGTTTTCTCCCTAAAACCCATTCTTGTATTAGGGCATTTACAAACAAATAAGTGTCAATTGGGCTTATTAACCAATAGCAAGGAAAACTGGTTAAAGCTATTTTAAAGTGCTTATAACGAATTCCTGATATCAGAACAAAAGTAAACACAATTAACATTTCCAACAAAAGTCCAAAAAATATTAAAATAAAAATTACTTCCCCTAGATAGGCTTTTGTTGAAAAAAACCAAAACACATACCAAATAAAAAACCCTAAATACAGAGGCTGGATAATCCCTGATAAAAGATACCAAGCAACAAAAAAGCATAAGCGAGGATTTTTTATCAATGATACTTTATATTCTTTTACACATTGTAAAAATCCTCTATTCCAACGCATTACCTGTGCCTTGTATTGTTGCCAATTATTTGGATCTTTTGGATAGCAAACTGCTTCAGGTATAAATTTAATTTTTTTCTTTTCAAGATGGGCTCTCCAGGTTAAATCCATATCCTCCACTATCGTCCCCTCAGGAAATCCACCCATTTTTTTTAACATCTTTGTATTAAAAACTGAAAAACAACCTGAAGACACTAATGGTACCTGCCAGTGAGATTGAGCATTTTTATTAAGACTAATATAATACAAATACTGAATTAAGCGACATCTTTCCCAAAAAGTTTTAATTACTTGAGGAATAACAAACCCACAAGCTGAAAGCACTTTGCGATCACTCATAGCAGGAATTATTAATTCTATCGCTTTTTGATCAAGGATAGTATCAGCATCAACAGTAATCACTAAATCAGTTTTAACAAACTTAAGACCAAAATTTTGAGCCCTAGATTTAGTCCCTGAATTTTTAGGGATACGAACTACTTTAGCCCCTAGAGATCTTGATATTAAACCAGTCTTGTCCTTAGAGCAATCATCTATTACAATAATTTCATCTACTTGATAGCTCTGAGCCTGAATACTTAAAATAGTATCTTTTATTGTTTCTTCTTCTTTGTAAGCAGGGATTAAAACAGTAACCGACGGCTGAAAATTTACAGGAATTTTCTTTTCTCTTCTTACTCCTATTAAAAATAGAAAAAAATCAATTAGCTTCTCCATTTTTTCTCTCCTTTCTTTTTTTTATTAAGTTTTCAAAGTTCTTAATTGAGTTATAATATATCTTTATTATAAGTTTGTCAAGAATTAAAGATATAAAACTTCCTAAATAATATGAGATAAAAAAATGCTGTCGCCTTTGGCAAGCCAAAAACGACAGCATTATTAGTATAGCAAATATAAAAACCTTGTCAAGTCTATTGGGGATAACTTAAAACCAAGTAACTATTGGTTTTAATAGTTAATTACCCGACAATTCCTGCTCTCTCTGCATTATTCTTTCAGCAAGTTCCATATAATGCCCCATATCTTCCATTAATAAATCAGTATATGCACTTAAGTTATCCTCGGTTACTCCATATTTGCGATACAAACTTTCATAATGTGATAATAAATTCAGAGGATCTGTCTGTATGTAATAAGAGGCTTGGGCTACTATTTCAACATAAATATCATCTGTCATTGCTCCTATGCCTCCACTAGATGCTTCAGAAGGAGCTTCTGAGCCTCCATTAGATGTACCAGAAGGTATATTATTAATGCCAGGGATCTCTGTACCAATTTTATCTTTTGTTGATTGCCAGACAACAACCCCTATCGCTATTATTAAAATAACCGCAACAATTAACCAAATCTGTTTTGAATTAATTTTCATTTTAAAATTGTATTTAAAAGAACCTTAATATTATGACTTTTTTCGACCTTTCTATTACCTATTAGTATATCAATAATTATAAAATATGCCAAGATTTTAATAAATTACCTTAATTCAATTAAAAAAGCCTTTATTGTAAAAACAAAGGCTTTTAAAATGCAAGAAAATGTTTTACTCTTCCACAACTTCTTCCACCTCTCCTACCTCTTCTTCAGGAACAGGTAAGACTGTTTCTTCTTCTATTTCAGGCATTGGCTCTTCTTCTATTTCCTCTTCAGGAATAATAGGAAGAGGTTCTTCAGTTTCTTCTATGTTTCCAGAAGAGCGAATAATCATGAAAATGGCAATCACTAAAACGATAACAATGCCAATAATTAACCAAGTTTTATTCTTCATAAGTTTAAAGAATTTTTATTTTTAATACCCAAATCTTCAAGTAAAAGACTTAAGGATTTGATAAATTAAATTCGACCTTTTATGAGTTTTTATCTTCTTTATATATTCTAAAGAATATATCAATAAGAGTCAAGGAAATCCGTGGGTGATGCTGGATTTGAACCAGCGACCTCGTCGATGTGAACGACGCGCTCTAAACCGCTGAGCTAATCACCCACTGAGCTGATTCTTCTAATAAATCTATTTAATTTCCAAAGTTGCTCCTGCTGCTTCAAGTTTTTGCTTAATCTCTTCTGCTTCTTTAACAGGAATGTCTGTTTTCAATTCTTTTGGTGCTGCATCAACTAAATCTTTAGCTTCTTTTAAGCCAAGACCTAAAATATCCTTAACTTCTTTAATAATCTGTACTTTTGCCTGACCAGCGTCTTTTAAGATTAAGGTAACGCTTTCTTTCTTTTCTCCTGCGCCTGCTTCTTCTGCGCCTGCACCAGTGCCTCCAACTCCAGCTACCATTTGTGGAGCTGCAGAAACACCAAATTTATCTTCTAAGGCCTTAACTAAATCAACAAGCTCCATTACGCTTAATTCTTCTATTTTCTTCATTAAATCTTGAAGTTTTTCTGAGACTTGTTTTTGTTCTTTTTCTTCTGCAACTTTTTTTTGTTCTTTTTCTTCTGCCATATTAATTAATTTTTAAAAATTATTTTGTCGCTTTAATGCCTTCTAAAACAAAAACCAACTTCTGAATTGTATTATTCAAATCAGACACTAATCGTTGCATTGGAGAAGACATTGAGCCAACTAATCGACCTAAAAGCAATTCTTGAGATGAAATTTTCGCTAATTGTTGTATTTCTTCTTTACTTAAAAACCTTCCTTCAGCTGCTCCACCTAATATCTGAATATTTTCATTTTTCTTAGAAAATCCTAAAAGAGTTTTTGCTGTTTTAAAACAATCATCAAAAGCAATACCTAACATCAAAGAACCTTCTTTTTCAATAGGAATGGCTTCTTGATAACCAGCCTGGGAAAAAACAACTTGAGCCAGGTTCTTTTTTACTACCTGAGCTGCAGATTGTTCTTCTCTTAATTGTTTTCTCAATTCTTCCAAATCAGATACCTTAATACCAGAAAAATTAAGAAAATAAACAGCCTTAGCTTTTTTTATCTCTTCTAGTAAATCTTTAACTATTTGTGTTTTTTTCTCTTTGGAAATCATTTTTTTAATTAAAAATCTGTGGTTTCCCACAGACA
>JAQVJU010000006.1 GCA_028694995.1 Minisyncoccota bacterium | reverse complement strand
CCTGATAAGATAAAAAAATACCTTTCTAAAGATGAGTTATCTTTATACACTCTTATCTGGGCTAGATTTTTAGCTAGTCAAATGCCTTCAGCAATCCTAGAAAGAACAACTGTTTCCTTTGAAAGCCAAGCTAATAATACTTACTATTTCAAAAACAATTATTATCATTTAGTTTTTGATGGCTTTTTCCGTCTTTATGAATATTCAAAACCAATAGACCTCCAAGTAAAACCTGATTTATCCTTAAAAGAAGAATTAAAGATAATAAAAGTACAAGACAAAGAACACCTTACTTTACCACCTCCAAGATTTAATGATGCTTCTTTAGTAAAAACATTAGAGAATTTTGGCATTGGCCGACCTTCTACTTATGCTCCAATCATTTCTGTTCTAGAACAAAGAGGTTATGTATGCCGGGACAATAATAAGTCTTTTGAACCAACAGAAATAGGTATTTTAGTTAACAAGGTTTTAACAGAACATTTTCCCAATATTGTTGATTATCAATTTACCTCTAAGATAGAAGAAAAATTAGATGAAATAGCTGAAGGAAAATTAAACTGGTCTCAAACTATTAAAGAATTTTATGATCCCTTCTCAGATAATTTAGAAAAAAAATATGAAACAGTATCTAAAGATAAATTAGCGCCTATTGTTGAGACAAAAGAAAAATGCCCTCAATGCGGAAATAAATTGGTAATTAAGTTAGGTCGTTTTGGCAAATTTCTTGCTTGTTCAAATTGGCCTGAATGTAAATATACTCAATCTTTAAATAATGAATCATTAATGAAATGCCCTCAATGTAAAACCGGGGATATAGTAAAAAAAAGAAGTAAAAAAGGACGTATGTTTTTTGCCTGCTCTAATTGGCCTAAATGCGAATTTGCCTCTTCTTCTAAGCCCACAGGCGAATTATGTCCTCAATGCAATAAAGCATTAATCCAAACTAAAACTAAAATTAAATGTTCAAATCGTAATTGTGATTATGAAAGACCTAAAGAAAAAAATACTTCAGAACCTAAATGATTCTCTAGATAAAAAAGAATTAGATTTATTAGAGAAAGCTTTTGATTTTGCTGAGAAATCTCATTCAAATCAACAAAGACAATCTGGAGAGCTATTTATTAATCATCCTTTAAGAGTGGCCTTAACTGTTAGTCAAATGAAATTAGGGCTTAATGCAGTTATTGCCGGTCTTCTTCATGATACTGCTGAAGATTGTCAGGTCCCTCTTACTAAAATAAGATCAGAATTTAATGAAGAGGTGGCTTTTTTAGTTCAAGGATTAACTAAAGTTAATCAAATTAAATACAAAAGCCAACAAGAAGACACTATTGCTGAAAAAGAGAATTTTAGGAATATGATTTTAGCTTTAGCCAAAGATTTAAGAATTATTATCATCAAATTAGCTGACCGCTTGGATAATATGAAAACTCTTTGGTCTTTATCTTCTAAAAAACAAAGAAAGAAGTCTTTAGAAACTTTAGATATTCTAGCTCCTTTAGCTTATCGCTTAGGCATGACTGATATTGCCTCACAATTAGAAGATTTGGCTTTCCCTTATGTATTCCCAGAAGAATACAAATTAACTCGTAAAATATTAGGTAAAAGAAGAGAAGAACAAAAAGAATATCTTAATAACTTAGTGCCTTTAACTAAGAAAAAACTTGAAGAAAATAATTTAAATCCAAAGGAAATAAAATTCCGCACTAAACACCTATACAGCGTCTGGAGAAAACTTCAAAAAGAAGAAATGGATATTAAGAGAGTATATGATTTAGTAGCCATGAGAATAATAATGAAAGATGTGGAAGAATGTTATGCCGCCTTAGGAGTTATCCATCAAATGTGGAAACCAGTGCCTGGGCGTTTTAAAGACTACATTGCCTTGCCTAAGCCAAATGGTTATCAAAGCTTACACACAACAGTTTTTGCTGAAGATGGTCGCATAGTAGAAACACAAATCAGAACCCTGAAAATGGATGAAGAAGCTGAATGGGGAATTGCTGCTCATTGGTTGTATAGTTCTGCAAAAAAAACAAAAGGATACAAAAAGAGAAAATCTTTTTGTCCTCCTAAGAATTTTTATTGGATTAATCAATTAAGAGAATGGCAAAAAACTTTTTATCAATCAGAAGATTTTCTAAATGCCTTAAAGGTAGATTTTTTTAAAGACAGAATTTTTGTCTTAACTCCTAAGGGCGATATTATTGACCTGCCTGATGGAGCCACGCCTATTGATTTTGCTTATCAAATTCATACTGATATTGGCAACCAAGCAATCAGGGCCTTGGTAAATAGGAAATTAGTTTCTCTGGATTATAATCTACAATCTGGAGAAATAGTAGAAATAATAATAAAAAAAGGCAAAAAGCCTTCTTCTTCCTGGTTAGGATTTGTAAAAATGAATGAAACTAAAAAAAAGATTCAAGATGTGCTAAAAGGGAAAAAACTTGTTTAGGATCTTATTTAAATCTTCTTGAGAGAAAAACTTTATTTCAATCGCCCCTTGATTCCCTTTCTTTTTAATAATCACTGGGGTTTGTAAAAGATTTTCCAGTTTTTCTTTTAACTCTATATCTTCTGGATTTAAAGAAATACTCCGTCTGCGAGAAACAGTTTCTTGTCTATTATCTAAACTTAAATAATGTTGAGCTAATTCTAAGGCCTCACGACCAGAGAGATTTTTAGCTAAGATTTCTCTTAAAAACACTCTTCTTTTTTCTGGATTATTAAATAGGAGAATAGCTCGCGCATGACCTTCATTAATTTTCCCTTGCTCTAAAGCATTTTGCGCTTCATAAGATAATTGTAATAAACGCAAGACATTGGCTATAGATTCCCTGCTTTTTCCTATTCTATCTGCTAGGGATTGTTGAGTTAGGCCAAATTCATCTATTAAACGAGCAAAAGCCTTAGCTTTAGATATAGGAGTCAAATCTTCACGTTGAATGTTTTCTATTAAAGCTAATTCTAGCTTTTTTTGTTCTTCTAAAGGTTTTCTAATAATCACTGGCACCGTTGGCAATCCTAACATTTTAGATGCCATTAATCTTCTTTCTCCAGCTATTAATTCATATTCAACTTTAGCCCCAGTTGCTGTATCTTGTTCTGTTCTAATAACCACTAAAGGCTCTAAAATACCAAATTCTCTAATAGAGTCTGCTAATTCTTTAAGAGATTCTTCAGGAAAATGTTTTCGTGGTTGTTGAGGATTAGGTTTTATCTTTTCCACTTCAATGTAAAAAATCTTTTCTTCTATCAAAGGCTTATCTGTTTGAATTTCTTGGTCTTGCAAAACATTATTAGTTTTTAAAATTTCTTGATCTTGTAAAACATTATCGGTTTTTTCTGTATCCTCTTTTATAGATATAGATTGAAAATCTTCTTGAAAATCTTTTTTAATGCCATTCAAGGGTGATGCTATCTCTTGAGGAAAATTATTAAAGGTATTATTAATTTTTTCACTAATTTTTTCTTCTAAAGCATCATCAGTTGCTTCTTTATAATCCTGGTTTTTAAACAGATTATCATTTGATTGATTACCTAGAGAATCTTTTTTAGGTGGCACTAAAGCACTAAGCCCTTGTCCAAACGTATGTTGTTCATCCATAAATATGTATTTAAGCTTTTATTTATTATTTATACTAAAATTATCATTGATTGGTTTTTCTGTTTTTTTAATTAATTCTTGGGCTAATTGACGATAAGCACGAGCACCATCAGAAAAAGAATTGTATTGGATAATTGGTTTGCCAAAACTAGGAGCTTCTGCCAAACTGACATTTCTTGGAATTTCCACATCAAAAACATATCCAGGAAAATTACGACGAATATGTTTAGCAACCATTCTATCTAATCTATTCCTTCTATCATATAAAGTCAAAATGGCCCCTAGAATACGTAAATCTTTTTCTAAATTCCTTCTAATCAAATCTATAGTTGTTATCAATTGAGATAATCCCTCTAAAGCATAATATTCTGTTTGAATAGGGATTAAAACCTGGTCAGCTGCCACCAACCCATTAATAGTCAAAACTCCCAGAGAAGGTGGTAAATCAATTAATAAGTAATCATACTGTTCTTTTATAGGAGTTAAGATTTGCATCAACCTAAATTCTTTGTTTACAAAATGATCTAATTCTACTTGAGCGCCTATTAAATCAGGTGAAGCTGGTAAAAGATGTAAACCAAAAACAGATGTTTTATAAATTATTTCTTCCAAAGAACTATTAGAAACTAAAACATTATAAATTGTTTTTTGCAATTTTTTATAATCAAAACCTAATCCAGAAGTAGTATTAGATTGAGCATCAAAATCTATCAATAAGACTTTTTTTCCAAAGGCAGCTAAATAAGCGCCTAGGTTTATGGTTGTCGTTGTTTTCCCTACTCCTCCTTTTTGATTACAAATAGCAATAATTTCTGACATCTATACAATTTTATTCAAATAAATTTTAAAATCCTTCTTTATTATAACAAAACAATAGCTTAAAATAAACCTTTAAGCTTGAATTTTAAACATTAAATACTGTATACTAAATACTGAATTGCCTAGGTGGCGGAATTGGCATACGCGATAGACTCAAAATCTATTGGCCGCAAGGCCTTATGGGTTCAAGTCCCACCCTAGGCACATAAAAAAGATATTTAAATTTGTTAATCTTAAATTAAAACAAAAAAAACACTGTCGTCTTAATTTACTAAAAACGACAGTGTTTTAATTAAGTTAGGATTTAATTGAACAATCCTCTTAAGGATCCCTGAAGCTTCCCAGGTAAAACCGGGATAATTTCCCACCAAGAAGGAAGCTCGATTCCTAAGAGAAAATCTCCTTCAGATTTAAGAGTTTTACAAGACCTAGGTTCATTAGCTAATCGGCAAGCAGTTAAAGTATAGTC